>JBDQHQ010000035.1:0-13214 GCA_040264795.1 Akkermansiaceae bacterium
TCGGTGTAGCCAATTTGGCCATCACAGAAAGCATCCACCGCCACCTCGTTAGCGGCGTTGTAAACAGCCGGCAGAGTCCCCCCCTCGTTCCCCGCTCTGCGAGCCAGATTGAGCGCTGGAAATGCATCATACCTTGGCGCCTCAAATTCCAGTTTGGCAAGCTCGGCAAAATCGATCGGCTTCATCCCGCCCTTAACCCGATCAGGCCATGTAACGGCATATTGGATCGGAAAGCACATATCCGTGTGGCTCATCTGTGCCAGCACGCTTCCATCCACATATTCTACCATGGAATGCACAATACTTTGCGGGTGCACGATGACATCAATGCGATTCATTTCGATGCCAAAGAGCCAACGTGCCTCAATCATTTCCAAGCCCTTGTTAAACAAGGTCGAGGAATCAATGGTGATCTTACGTCCCATATCCCAGGTAGGATGGTTTAAGGCCTGTTCTACCGTCACCTTGTCGAGCTCATCTGCAGGAGTCTGACGAAACGGCCCCCCTGAAGCGGTTAGGATTAAGCGGGAAACCTCTTTCTCACCCCCTCGGTGACCATCGAGACATTGGAAAATAGCGTTGTGCTCACTATCAACCGGCAGAACGTCGACACCCTTATCGCGAGCGGCATTCATCACCAATTCACCAGCCATCACCAGAATCTCCTTGCTGGCAACCGCCAGATTCTTACCCGCATCAATAGCTGCCAGTGCCGGCTGCAGACCCGCCGTGCCAACGATGGCCACAAGCACCATGTCTGCCTCTGCCAGAGTAGCAACCTCAAGAAGGCCCTCCGGACCAAGGTGAACTGCCACCCCCTCGGGCAAGGCAGATCGCAATTCCGCCTCCTTGGATGCATCATAGAGAGCCACGTGCTTCACCCCTGTCTCACGAGCTTGTGACGCCAACTGCTCCACACTTGAATGAGCGGCAAGAGCCACGAACTCGATACAATCCGGAAGATCAGAAGCAACTTTGAGAGTGCTCGTGCCAATTGAACCGGTTGACCCCAGTAAGACTACCTTGCGTTTTTTCATCAGTTTACAGATGGGCAGCATACTGCCGTCCACTTAAGAACAAAATAGAGCACCGGTGCGGTAAAGCAAAGGCTGTCTATCAAATCCAGCGTACCTCCAATTCCGGGCAAGGTGTTACCCGAGTCCTTGACCCCAAGGCTACGCTTCAATACCGACTCAGCCAGATCACCGACAACAGCTAGCAGTGAGAGCAATACACTGAGACCAATTACCCAGTTCCATCCGCCGAGTATTTCAAGCTGTTCAGGCATGAGGGCATACAATCCACACCCTGCAAGCAAGGCAAAGGCCACCCCGCCACCAAATCCCTGCCATGTCTTAGCGGGACTAATGTGGGGGATCATCTTATGCTTTCCAATCAAAGAACCCGTGATGTAGGCACCCATATCGGTGAACTTAGTGACTAAAACCAACCAGATAACCAACCATGCACCGGGAACAGATTCACTGAGTTGAGGTAAAAATAAGAGCCTGGTGATAAAACTCGACATCACCGCGACATAGACAAAGCCCAAGCTCGTGACAGCCACTTCCGTGAGGGTTTTCTTCCCATCGACGGGGCGACGCAATTGCCACAAAAAACCTCCCATGACACAGAGGACGACAAAGACGGCATCCACCCTGTGTAAAAAATCCAGACCTGAATAACCATGCTTCCCGAGTATCCAGCCTAAAGTCCCGAGATAAAGAGCACTGATTGCCAAGCCCCACCCTCTTTGAGCCGGCATCTCACCCTCACGGGTCATGCGAAAATATTCCCAAACACCGAGAAACCCAAGCAAGGACATAAGTGCGATAAAGAGCCAAACATTGGCGATCAAAAACACGCCCGTCACCACCGCCCAAAGCATCAGGGTACTGAGCAACCGGGCACCAAATACTCTCACTTTGGAATTAGTGGCAGGGTCAGGATCACTCATGGATATAGACATCCAAGCGCTTGATGCTGCTACTGGCAATGAGATTTGCCAATAGATTGCGGATATTTTTCCACCCATCACCACAACGTTCCCGAGGATCTCGGGTTTAAACGTGCACACCCTTCGTGAACAGAGGGAGAGCAAAACCACAAAACACAATGAAAACGATAAAAACAAACATACACACCATCGCCGCACTAACAGCCCTGAGCATCACCGCTTATGCTCAAAATGCGGACAATCCAGAAAAAGGCCCTGGCGGCAAACATAGAGGCAGTCCACCTAAAATGCTGCTCGATCAATTCGACAAGGACGGCGACGGAAAACTTGACGAGGCAGAGCGGGCTGAAATCAGAAAAGCATTCATAAAGCGCCGCGAAGCCAACAAAGCCAAGAGACTTGAGCGCTTCGATACCGATAAAGATGGTGAGCTCAGCGCCGAGGAAAAAGAAGCCGCAAGGCCGGTACTGATTGAAGAACGCAAACAGATCAAGGAATCTGTCCTGAAGGAATTCGACAAGGATGGCGATGGTAAACTCAGCCTTGAGGAACGTAAAGGCACCAGAGATTGGATTCTCAAAAACCACCCCGATGCAGTCTTGATGTTCCCTCGAGGCAAACGTTTTTCAGGCAAAGCAGGCCCCTGCAGAAAGGGCCCCAAAACTGGAGAGGGGCAACCAGGCAGAGACAAGCAAAGAGAAGACCAAGCTGCGCAGTAGCATCGCAAGTGGCAGCGAGATACACACCTCATTGCCAGTAGAACGGGAGAGCTCATGGCTCTTCCGTTTTATGGCTACTGATCTTCCGGAATTCGATCGGGCGCCCGCACGTACACCCAACGTGGAGCCATCAAGCGATCAATATAAACACACCTCTTGGATGCCCCCTCCTGAGGAAACCTAAGCAACAAGATCAATGGCTCAGCCTTCTCACCCACCACTTGTCTGGTTCGCATGAAAAACTGCCTCAAAAGAATGGACGTTTCGCTTCCCTTTTCCACATAGCCAAAAATATATTCATCAGAATTCGGAACGGATAGATGGTAACAGTCGTATTGTAGTTCATCGCGGAACTCAAAGACATAAAACTTGTCACGCTTGGCAAGAACCCTCATCGCCATTGCTTTTGCCGGACGCTGCGCTATGAAATCTTCCCAAGGCATAGGCTGGTAATTAACAACACTCTCCCAATCCAGCCGGAATGACCCGTCACCCACTTGCTCGAGCAATACTTCATTCACTACACCACTTTTGAGTCGTATACGGGCATGCACAAAGGGCAGACCCTCAAGGTCTGTTGCTCTGTATTTTTCAAATTGATCAAACTCCCCAGCGGCGATGGGCTTATCCTGATAATAATGTTTCATCAGCGGTTTAACCCGCTCTGCTTGCCTGACATATTTTAGTTTCTGCTCGATGTTCCCGGCAGCATAGTACCCCTCAATACAAGTAATAATTTGCTCTAAATACTCAAGTGCCCTGACTTGCACCTCTTTTTTTTCATCGTCTGTTCCATTAGCTGCAACCAATGCCTCCATTTCCATAGTCTCATTATTGAGCGGTGGAGGCTCGAACAGCCTCAACATGGAAATAACAGCTACACAAATTACAACCCCAATAGCGACAAGACAGCCCATTGAAGGCAATTTGAAAATAGTTTTCTTGGATCTGTCCTCTATCTGGACATAAACGTCCTCCTCAGGAACTGCGGCAACATCAGGCATGAAGGCCCCTTCCTGGCTCGCAGTAGAGGCTTTCTTTTCCGGATCTATATCGCCTGATGCGGGCTGGCTATGATCATCCTGACTCATCCCTGTCACAGCAATTAGACTAATTGCATTGTTTACGCAACCATCTAGCATGTCTATTGTAAGCCCGTGAGCAGGCCAGCATCAAATAAAGAGATCAAGGTGCTCATACTCACTGCCGGTTTTGGTGAAGGGCACAACAGCGCGGCCTTAAATTTGAAACGAGCCCTCAGCCAAGAGGCAACGGCTATCTGCGCTGACCCATGTGCATTGGCTATTCCATGGCTCAATAGAAGCCTGCAGAATTTTTATCGCCGGGTTACCACACACGCACCCTGGCTTTGGCGCAGAATTTATCATTCTACGGAACGACAAGATTTTTCAAAAAAGCGCCTGCCGTTCATGCGCAAACCCGAAAAACAATTAGCAGAATTAATCACTCGGCACCAACCTGCCGCGATCATCAGTACCTACCCGCTATACCCCTACTTCACTGAGCGGATTTTCAGAGAGCGCGGGAACAAAGTACCGGTCTTCACCGTCGTCACCGATTCCATTGCCATCAATGCTGCGTGGAGGAAGGCACCTACTGATTACTGGCTAGTCACAGATCAGCACACCAAAGAATCTCTGATCAATCAAGGGCTCCCCGAGACCCGAATCATTGACTCCGGATTTCCTGTGAATCCACATTTTGCTGATCTTACGCCCGTGAGTGACAAAGCCGATGTCGCTCCTCTGCGAATGCTCTATTTCCCAACACCCAAAAAACCGCATGTAAGACGTGTATCTCGTGAATTACTTGATGCCACCGGGCCCGATAGCCAACTCACCATTGTACTGGGAAAATACCTACGGAAAATACACAGCAGGGCCAAGGAAATTGAGGCAGAGTATCCAGGACGTGTCACCCTCAAAGGATGGACCAAAAAAGTGCCGGAACTCCTCAATAGCCACCATCTGGTTGTAGGGAAAGCCGGGGGTGCCACAGTGCATGAGGCTCTCGCAGCGGAATGTCCCATGCTTATCCACCACCTTGTTCCGGGCCAAGAAGAAGGCAACCTGGCCTTGTTGCGCCGCCTTAACGGCGGCTACCTCGCAGACACGGAGGGTGCACTATCTCAACACCTGAGTGATATGCTCGCGGAAAACAGCTCTCTTTGGCGAGAAATGAAGCAAAATCTCTCCAAGCAATCACGGCCAGCAGCGGCCCAACAAGCTGCAGATTTCATTTTGAGCCATCTTGACTAAACACAAGGCCCTCTTGCAAAGAATATGCAAAGAATATGCAAAGAATATGCAGAGAACGCATAAGAAAATAGATTACCCATCACGCAATTATTAACGACATGGATTTCCTTTTCGATATCGGCAACGTCATCGTCCACGTGGACTTTATATCTTCCCTCAAGAGGCTCATGCCTGAAAGCATTGATCAACCCGATGACAGGCTCCATGAGCTTCTCGAACGCAAGGATGAGTTTGAGGCTGGGCGCATCCCTCCCGGTGACTACTTCCCCTGGGCGGCTCAAACAATCGGGTTTACCGGAGAGCATGAGACATTCATGAAAGCATGGGTTGACATCTTCAGCCCAAACCTGCCCATGCATGAGGCCATCCACAGTCTCTACGCAGCCAAACACCGCCTCTTTCTATTTTCCAACATCAACGAGCCGCACATTCAATTCCTGCGGAGCCACTACCCGGTTTTCGACTGCTTCACCGGCGGCATCTACTCCTACCAGACGGGTCACATCAAGCCGGAGAACGAAATATATCAGCACGCCATCGATAAATATCAGCTCACTCCGGAGAAAACCGGCTACATTGATGACTTACCCGCCAATATCGAGGGAGGTAAACTGGCAGGCTTTCAATGCCATCAATATCATGCCAGTGCTCACAGTGACTTTCTCGATTGGCTTGGTGATCTCAGCTAATACTTTTGACCAAGCTATAATTTTCATATTGATAGTTGGCATTTGGCAGGCGCGTCGCTAAAAGTATCTATGCCTGAGGAGAGCAGAGTATTGGAAGTGGAGGCTCTGGAGTCGGCCATTGAGAGCCGTGACGCCACATCATTCCAATCAAGTGTAGAGGATCTTCACTACGCAGATCTTGCAGCAGTCTTTCAAGACCTCGACGAAGACGAGGATCGTGCTTTTTTCACCCAGCAGATTGCTCTCGAACGCTTTCCGGAAATTCTTGCTGAGCTTCCCGATACTCTCATCGAGGAAACCTTGGAACGCTTTGACGAGAACGCCCAGCGCGAGATCCTGCGCAAGCTCATAGACGATGACCGGGCAGACATTCTGCAGGATGTGAATACAGAGGCGCGCCAGCGTTATCTGGCCATGCTCAAGCCCGAGCAACAGGAAACCACTCGCAGCCTCATGCGCTATGAGGAGGACACCGCCGGTGGCCGCATGACCACCCACGCTGCCCGCATCAATCTGGGGACCTCTGTCAAAGGTGCGCTTGATGTTTTGCGCGAGTATAAAGACTCCGCGGAATCGCTGGCCCGTATTTACGTTGTTGATGATGAAGGCCGCTTGAAAGGTAAAATCCGGCTTCGTGAGCTCGCATTCAATCCGTGGGACACCCCTGTTGAAAACATCATGGAAGAAGCGGACCTCTCTGTCCTAGCTAGTAGCGACCAGGAGGAAGCTGCCCAAATGTTTGCCAAGTATGACATGACCCTCTTGCCCGTCGTCGATGAGTATGACCATTTACTTGGTGTTATCACCCATGATGACGTCCTTGAAATTATCGAGGAGGAATCCACCGAGGATATCGAAAAAATGTCAGGTATCGCAGGTGAGCAGTCAGAGGAAACCTACCTCAACACCTCTCTAGCCACCCATTTCAAACGTCGCTTTCCATGGCTTCTAATTCTGGCCCTGCTGGCCATATCTTCAGGCTATGTGATGCTGCGTTTTGAAAGTATTCTCAGTAGTATTTATCTTCTGGCCCTTTATTTGCCAATGGTGGTAGCTGCGGGGGGTAATACTGGGGGCCAAGCCGCCACCATGGTGATTCGCGCTATGTCACTGGGGGAACTCGAAGCTGGATCTACCACCAAAGTCATCATGAAAGAGCTCATGCTGGGGATCTTGCTGGGTGCCATACTGGGTACTTGCATTGCCATGATCACCCTCTTCATCTTACCCGCCTTCAACCCCCCACTCCCGGAAGATATTGCCATGAGCACCTTTGCCCTCGCCGTATCAATCGCCCTGGGTGCACAGATCACCACCTCCACCCTATCCGGTGCCCTGCTACCTCTGGGTGCACGCGCTATCAAACTCGACCCTGCAGTGGTCGCTGCTCCGGCTATCACGACTCTGGTGGACATCTCAGGCATGGTGATTTATTTCACCGCTGCACAAGCCATTCTTTAATGAGCAAAAAAAACGCCACCTGAGTCATCAGGCAGCGCTTTGCAAATGCTTAGTGTAGGATAAGGTTACTACCATCTAGAGCATTCCAACCAGGGTTTTACCCATATCTGAAGGAGTCTCTGAAACCGCAATACCGCACTCAGCCAGAATCTTTTTCTTGGCTTCGGCCGTGTCTTCCGCACCGCCAACAATCGCCCCCGCATGACCCATGCGGCGCCCGGGAGGAGCAGTGGCACCGGCAATGAATCCCGCGATCGGCTTCTTGCAGTTGTCCTTTGCCCAGCGCGCTGCCTCGGCCTCGGCATTACCTCCGATCTCACCGATCATGATAATTGCCTCTGTCTCGGGGTCATCGTTGAACATTTTAAGCACATCGAGATGTGAGGTGCCGTTAATCGGGTCCCCACCGATACCCACACATGTGCTCTGGCCGTAGCCAAGCTCGGTAAGTTGATAAACCGCTTCGTAAGTAAGGGTGCCCGAGCGTGAGACAACACCTACGTTACCACGCTTGTGAATATAGCCGGGAGCAATACCAATACGGCATCCGCCGTGAGAATCCTCACCACGACCTGGTGTCACGATACCCGGGCAGTTAGGACCGATCAGGCGTGTTTTGCTGCCCTGCATCATTTCCTTCACCCGCATCATGTCTGCCACTGGAATCCCCTCGGTAATGGCAACAACGAGATCAAGCTGCGCATCGACTGACTCAAGAATCGCATCCGAAGCAAATGGTGGAGGCACGAAAATCGCGGACACGGTAGCACCCGTCTGCTTGGCTGCTTCTTCCACGGTGTCATAGATTGGTGTGGTTTCACCGAAGGTCTGGCCTCCTTTGCCCGGAGTAACACCCGCGACAATTTGAGTGCCATAATCAAGGCTTAACTGAGCATGTTTACCGCCAAAGCCTCCAGTGATGCCCTGCACGAGCACCTTTGTGTTTTCATCTACTAGGATAGACATAATAAAATAAATTTAAGATTGAGAGTTATGCGCCGACTGCGGCAACCGCTTTTTGAGCAGCATCGTTGAGACTTTCCGCAGTGATTACATCCAGGTCGGAATTGGCAATTAACTCGCGTCCCTTCTCCACATTGGTTCCCTCCAGCCGGACAATGAGGGGTATATTCAGATCCGTTTCCTTGGCCGCAGCCAGAATACCCTCGGCAATGATATCGCATTGCATGATTCCACCGAAGATGTTTACCAAGATCCCCTTCACGTTGGGGTCACCTAGAATGATTTTAAAGGCGGCACTCACTTGCTCTTTGGTAGCACCACCACCGACATCAAGGAAGTTGGCAGGGTCACCACCACAGTGTTTAATAATATCCATCGTCGCCATGGCTAGACCCGCGCCGTTGACCAGACAGGCAATATTACCATCAAGCCCGATGTAGTTGAGATCATACTTGGATGCCTCCACCTCTCGAGGGTCTTCCTCGTCGGTGTCGCGATAAGCGACGATGTCTGGGTGCCTAAATAGCGCATTATCATCGAAACCAAACTTCGCATCCAGTGCCAGAACCTGACCATCCGGTGTCACCACCAGAGGATTGATCTCAACCATTGAGCAGTCGCATTTTAAAAAGAGATTGTAGAGGTTTTTGATCAACTTGCCAAACTGCTTGGCTTGTTCTCCTGAAAGCTCAAGTGCTTTGGCAAGCTTGCGCACCTCGTAAGCTTGTAATCCGGCAAGTGGGTGGACAAATTCACGCACAATCTTTTCAGGTGTTTTTTCCGCGACTTCTTCAATATCCATGCCCCCTTCCGTGCTAGCCACGATCACCGGCCTGCAAGTTTCACGATCCATCAGAATCGCCAGGTATAGCTCACGTTCAATATCGACAGCTTCAGCAATCATCACCTTGCTGACCAACTTGCCTTCTTCACCGGTCTGCTTGGTCACCAGTGTTTGGCCCATCATCTTACCAGCATATTCGGCCGCCTGCTCAGCAGTATCAACGAGGTGAACCCCTCCCTGAAAGCCATTTTTAAAGGTACCTTTACCCCGACCACCTGCGTGGACCTGGGCTTTGATAACCAATTTACTGTTGCCGCCATTTTCAATAATGGCCTGAGCTGCGGCTTGCGCCTCTTCAGCTGTCCCGGCAACCTGCCCATTGGGGCTGGCAACGCCGTATTTCTCGAACAACTCCTTCGCCTGATATTCGTGGATATTCATGACATGATGCACGGCCTGAGCCGCAGACGACGGGAAGCTAGGGAGATGCATCCTACGGGTCAAGGTGGTAATGAGTAAATGTCTCGCTACCCTACAACTCAGGACAGCCAAATAAATCAGACAATCAGCTTGGCGATCATCGCTTACTGAGCGAATTTAAATTTACATGAAGTCACCTTTTTTCAACTACTACAGCCTACTGGCTCTCTGCGTGATATGCTCACCCATCACATTTGCCAAAGAATCCGCTCAGGCCAAACCCCCTATTCAACCATGGGCACAGGAAAAAAGCGACATCAAGGCTGACTCCAGAGTCACTTACGGCCGCCTGCCTAATGGCATGCGCTACGTCATCATGGCCAACAAACAGCCTCCAGGGCGTGTCAGCATGCGCCTCCACATCGCCGCGGGCTCCTTGATGGAGCGTGATGACCAGCGTGGTGTGGCCCACTTCCTTGAGCACATGGTCTTTAATGGCTCACGCAATTTCCCGGATGCCACCGTCCTTATCCCCAAAATGCAGCGCTTGGGCATTGCCTTTGGCGCCCATGCTAACGCCTACACATCCTTTGATGAAACCGTCTATATGCTGGATCTACCCAACAACGAGGAAGACACCCTCAAACTCGGCTTTGACGTGATGCGAGACTTTGGTGATGGCGCTTTTCTCAAGGAGTCCGAGATCGAGAAAGAACGAGGTGTCATCCTCTCTGAAAAAACCTCGCGTGACTCAGTGCAGAGGCGCCTCATGGAGAAACAGTTTAATGCACTCCTGCCAGATGCCCTACTTGCCGAGCGCTTCCCCATCGGGACAGAGGAAATCATCAAGACCGCGCCGCGCTCGGCCTTTACGGACTTTTACAGTGAATACTACAACCCTAGCCGTATGACCTTTGTCTACGTCGGAGACTTGGACCCCAAGGCCGCTGAACAACGCATTATCAATACCTTTGGCAGCATGAAAAACCCGGCAAATCTTGGCCGGGATCCAGAGCTAGGTAGCATCCCCGCAGACCATGGTTTTAAGACCCTTGCTCTGGCAGACAAGGAAGTCGACACCACCGACCTGACACTTACCGTCATCAAACCCTTTGAGAAAAAAGCTGACACCAAAGCTTACCGTGCAGAGAAATTACCCCTGAACCTGGCCAATTCCATTCTCAGCCGTCGCTTCTCCATCCTCGCAAAGAAAGAAGGCTCACCGATCACCAGCGGCAGTGCCTATGCATACAACCTGTTTAAATTCACCAAAATCGGAGGTATCTCCGTGGATGCCAAGGATCACAACTGGCAAGCTGCCCTCCCCGTGCTCGAGCAGGAACTGCGCCGTGCCATCCAGCATGGCTTCACCGATGCCGAACTAGAGGAGATCAAGGCGAAGCTGATCAACTCCTACGAGCTCTCCGTCAAGGCCGAGACCACCCGCAAGACCAATGACCTGGCCTCCTCTTTAGCCAGACACGTGCACAAGGATGCGGTTTTCTCCACCCCCGCTGACGATCTCGCCATTCTGCGCGAAAACATGGCCAATATTACGCCTGACACTTGCCACCAGGCACTACAAGAATTCTGGGATACTGAGGATATTACCTTGGTACTCACCACCAATACCTCCGAGGAAAATGCCGATGATATCCTCGAAGAGCTCTACCGCGAGAGCCTCATCACGGAGGTCACCCCACCTGAGAAAAAAACCACTGCCAGCTTTGCCTACACCGATTTTGGTGAGCCGGGGGTCATCGCCAGCCAATCGCATATCGAAGACCTCGACATCACCCAGGTGAGTTTCCACAACGGCTGCAAATGCAACCTCAAGAAAACTGATTTTGACAAAAACTCTATTAATATGACCACCCATGTAGGCGCTGGAAAACTAACGATGCCCAAAGACAAACCCGGGCTTGATCTGTTTGCCTCCTCTGCCTTCACCGCCGGGGGTCTGGGCAAACACAGTGCCGATGATCTCAGCCGCATTCTCGCGGGGCGCAATGCGGCTGTTAGCTTTCAGGTAGGAGAAGACGCCTTTGTGCTCTCCGGTTCCACCACCCCTGAGGATCTCGAGCTCCAGCTCCAGCTGCTTTGCGCTTACCTTACTGACGCGGGACTACGCCCCGAGGGAGAGCGCATGTTCAAGGCCAAGCTGCCGAGTATGTTCACCCAGATGAAGCATACCCCCGCAGGAGCTCAGGCTGAGGTGACCGCCTTGCTACGTGGCAACGATGGTCGTTTTGTCTTCCCCACTATTGAGCAGGCCGAGGGACTCACCACTAATGACATCAGCGCATGGGTAAGTCCTGCTCTCGAAAACGACTATCTTGAGCTTTCCCTTGTGGGTGATTTGGAAGTGGAGCAAACCCTACCCATCCTCGCACGCACCATCGGAGCACTTCCCAAACGTGCTGCCAGCAAACCTGAGCACAAGGAACTGCGCACCCTGACCAACCTGCCCCAACCACCACTGAGCAAACGCTACACTTTTGAAAGCAACATTCCCACTGGCATGGCACTGGTCACATGGAAAGCCACCGGAACGGAAAAGGACAGCATTGGCACTACCCGCCGCCTGAGTATTCTCAGCAGCATTCTATCCAACCGCATGCGCGAGAAGCTTCGCGAAGAACTCGGTGAGGCCTACAGCCCCTATGCAGGAGCCCAACTCAGCGACAGCTACAAGGGACTTGGTTACCTGCTCGCTGTCTCCCCCGGCAAGCCAGAACAAGCCGAGCGCGTTGGCAAAATCATCATTAAAATTGCCGACAAGCTCGCCCAAGAGGGCGCCACCCAAGATGAACTCACCCGTGCTCTGGAACCACGCTTGAGTGCCCTCAAAAAATCCCTGCGCCAAAACTCCTACTGGCTGGGCACCGTCATGGCACAAAGCCAGCAGCAACCCTATCGCCTCGACTGGGCACGTGAGCGTGATGCGGATTACGCCGCTATCAACCTGGCTGAGATCAACGCCCTCGCCAAACAATACCTTGGCAAAGATAACACCCTGCGCTTTGAGATCATTCCCATCGAGAAGAAGCAGGAGTAGTAGTAGCTAAAGGATTGAATACAAGCACTAG
Source organism: Akkermansiaceae bacterium (assembly GCA_040264795.1). GTDB lineage: Bacteria > Verrucomicrobiota > Verrucomicrobiia > Verrucomicrobiales > Akkermansiaceae > Oceaniferula. Next base: position 12,362 of record JBDQHQ010000035.1, read on the forward strand.
CGTCATTTTGCTGCGTGCAGACTCACTCCCCGTCTTTTGTTTCTCCATCTTTCATGAACCATGCAAAAACACATGCGATAGGGATTCCAAAAAGGATCAAAAACGCAAACTGCTTCCAAAAATGATCCGCTCCTCCATACACAAAAGCCGCCGGGATGCTTGCTAAGAGAGCCGCGCACAGGGCAGTCTTGAGAGAGAGCATGTTCATCTTTCTCGCTGCCAGATAACATGGAATGCCGATGAGCAACAGCGCGGCATAGGCAGTAGGCACACCATACAGCGAATACAACATCACACTCTCCCAAGGCTTGAATGGATTTGGCCAGATCAATGTGACTGCCGGGTCAGGCAGGGGTTTGCCTATCCACGTACACAGATAGTATAGGGAAAAAAGGGCACTGATAGGAACCACCATCCAAGGGGTGATCAGGCTAGCCTTGAGAAGTTTACGCGTGTGACATTTCATATGACTGGTGATTGTATAATCTACTATTCCCTGCTTTGTTCCGCATCCGCACAAAGCCCATGACTTGCGAGGAAAGCCAGAGTTTTATGAATGGTATCATTGTAATCCTCATCATTGCTTTTTGGTCGGAAGAAACTTCCATTGAAGAATCCGTGCTTACGGCCTTCGTATTTAGCCACATCACAGGCATTGCCTGCCTCTCGCATCAGTCGGCAAAAACGCTCTGCATTCTCAAGAGGTGTCGTCGTGTCCGCGGTCCCCTGAAATACGATGGTAGGGACCAGCCCCTTGCGAATATGGTGACAGGGCGAGAGCTCCGTCTGCTTGCCTTGTTTGAAGCGTTTTACCCCAAAACCTTTTGCCGTGGTATCCAGCACCGGATTAAAA
>JBDQHQ010000036.1:0-13160 GCA_040264795.1 Akkermansiaceae bacterium
TATCAACCATCAAAGCGCACTCGCAAACGCCAGCACGGATTCCGCGCACGCATGAGTACTAAGGCTGGTCGTGACACCCTACGTCGCCGCCGCCAAAAAGGTCGCAAGCGTCTGCTTCCCAAGGGTGCAGAAATTCATTTCAAGCGTCACGTCAAGCAACACACCAAGGCCGCCTAGTTTGAAACTAGGACCAAATGCCTCCGCGAGTGATTTTCCCACGGCCACCTCATCTCGGGTGGCCGTTTTTACATGAGGACGACCAGACAAACCATCTCATGCGTCTCAAGAGAAAATACAGCATGACAAGCCATGCGGAGTTTTCCCTGGCACGTGAAAAAGGTGCAGCAAAAAGCGGGCTCTACTTAGTGCTCAGTACAATCCCAGACCCTGATTTGCCGCACCACAAGGCTGGAATTATCATCACTAAAAAGGTTGGAAACGCTGTTGTCAGAAACCGTCTCAGAAGACGTATCCATTCCATTCTCGCCAAACACATCCAAGATATCGACAGCTCCCAAGGAAAACGATATATAGTGACCATCATGCGCTGGCGTGCTCCACAAGCCAGCAACGCCGAGCTCGAACAAGACTGGTTAAAACAGGCACGTAGGCTTGGTATCCTTGACGTATCGAGTTGAATCAACCACCCACCTCATGCTGCTTCTATGCTATCCAAAATTCTCAGTGGGCTGCTCTATGGCATTGTCCGCATCTACCAAAAATTTCTTAATCCGGCCCTTAAAGCTTTCACCGGTGGTCACTCCTTCTGTAGATTCAAGCCCACATGCTCCAACTACTTCCTAGAAGCTGTCAAAATTCATGGCCCTTACCGGGGATCATGGCTTGGCATATGCCGGATTTTCCGCTGCCATCCCTGGGGCAGTTCCGGATATGACCCCGTTCCGCCCAAAAAGTAATTTTTCCCAGTTACCATCAATCATTAATCACTAAATCATATGGATCGCAAAGCATGGATCATACTCACATTGTGCGGTATATTACTCGCACTTAATTTTTACTACAGGCCGGAGCCACCCAAAACAGCACCTGTCCAAGCTGAATCCAGCGACTCGAGCAATAACAGCCAAAATGGTTCTGCTGTCAACGAGGGGCCAGCTGATAAGGTAGCCATTACAGGGGGCGGGGGCTTGGTAGTTGAGCCACCTGTCGAGTCTGTAGGTGAAAACATTGAAACCCTGGTCACAAAAAACAAGGAAGGTGAAGCCGAGGTAGAGTTTGCCATCACCTCACACGGAGGTGGTATCAAAACCGCTACCATGCTCAACCAGCTCGCTGTTGGCTCAAGCATGGAACGAGTGGTCCTCAACCATCATTCCCCGGCTCCGATTGGCGCGATTTGTGACAGCCCGGATGATTTCCTCACTCTCTACTATGACATAGTCGGGGTCGACCATGATGAGGATTGGAAAAATGATGCTATTTTCTGTGAGGCTACTACGCCGGATGGACTCAAAATCACTAAAAAATGGGCTATTGAACAGGACAGCGAAAAGGCGGGCGCCCCATGGCGTATCGCGCTAACCATCACCATTACCAATACCGGTAAAGGAAACAGCCAACTTTCTAACTACTCTCTTTTCGCCGGCTCCGCATCACCACTTCACCCGAGTGAGTGGGAAAACCAGGGCGGGGCTTTTTTCCTTAACAATGGTTCACTGACCAATAAGGACAGTAGTTGGTTTAAGAAAGGTTTCTTCCGCGGAGCGCGATCTCTCTTTACTGAATCGGTTGAGGACCTCGAGTATGCTGGAGTTTCCAACCAGTTTTTCACAACCCTGATTCGTCCCTCGGGCAAGTATTCCTCCACGGTATGGGCCAAGGCAAGCCCCGTGCGTATACCTGGAGACAACCCAGATAGCCCCAAGTACGCGGTCCGCTCAGGCTTCTCTCTTCCGGATCGTAAACTCATGCCTAATGAGTTCGCCAATTATTCATACTCACTCTATGCGGGTCCCAAATACTACAGTGTGCTCAAACACATGGAGGCCGACACCTCCGAGGTGATGAACTACGGGTGGTTTACACCCATTAGTGTCCTTCTCAACAATGTGCTTAACTGGTTGCATGATATCGCTTTCTCAAAAACAGCGGACAAGTGGTCCTGGGGTCTCTCCATTATCGCACTAACCATATTGATCCGTATTGCCATATGGCCGCTTCACAACAAATCGACACGTACGATGAAGCGTATGTCCAAGCTTCAGCCTCTGATGAAGGACCTGCGTGAGAAGTACAAGGACAATCCGAACAAGCTCAACCAGGAGACGATGAAACTCTACAAAGAGTATCAGATCAATCCAATGGGGGGCTGTTTGCCTATGTTTCTCCAGATTCCTATTTTCTTCGGTTATTACCGCATGCTGCAGTATGCGGTTGAGTTGCGGGGGCAAAGTTTTCTCTGGGTTGATGACCTGTCGATGCCGGACACCATCTATGAGCTCCCCTTTGGTCTCCCTTTCCTTGGCGACAAGCTTCCAGTCAACCTGTTACCCATACTAATGGCAGTCACCATGGTGCTGCAGATGAAGATGACGCCTAACACCGGAGACAAAATGCAGCGGCGCATATTCATGTTGATGCCCCTGATGTTCTTTTTCTTCTGTTATAACTTTGCATCAGCTTTGGCTCTCTACTGGACTACCCAGAACATTTTCTCCATTGGCCAAACCTGGCTCACCAACCGCCTTCCTGAGCCTGAGCTCCAAAAGCGAAACAAGCCCGGCAAGCCTGGCAAAAAAACCTTCATGGAGCGTATGGCACAGCGAGCCGAAGAAATGCAAAAGCAACAAGCCTCTCAAAAAGCCGGATCCAAGGGCCTTATGAGAGATGCTACACCTGGTGACAAAAAGCCCGGCAAAAAGCGCAACCCTAAGACCGGAGGCTAAATAGCAGATCGGTTGGACCCCATTTGCTGGTGCCCGCCTGCTAACTCAAACGGCGGCTTGCTTACCTGCTCACTCCACCAACTCAGCAAAGACCATGGTTCCGGCATCGGTTTCCAAGGTACTTATGACCGTAACATCCTGAGTGGTGTTGAGTTTATTGGCGGCATTATTGACGACAATCATGGACCCGTCCGGCAAATAGCCAACTGCTTGGTGCTCATCTTTTCCTGTCCGTACCAGAGGCAAGCGTATGCGCTCACCTACCGCTATTTTTGGTTTCAGGGCATTGGTGAGATCGTTGATATTCAGTGCTCTTACCTCTTGAAGTCGTGCCGCTTTTGCAAGTGATTCATCAGTTGTTAAAAGTCTTGCTCCGAGGAGCCGACAAAGAAATATCAGGCGGGCATCAGAGGTTCCAACCTCTTCATCTGCTTCGGTGTCTTGCACGTTTACCTGAAACCTATCACTGGTTTGAATTCGCTCCAAGGTGTCCAAACCCCTTTGCCCCCGTGCTTGCTGGCTCGCCGTCGCAGAGTTTGCCATGATGTGAAGGTCCTCAAAAACAAAGCGTGGAATAATCAGGTTCCCATCGATGAAACCGGTTCTCAGAACACCGTAGAGACGGCTGTCCGCCAGCGCATTAATATCCATCAACAATGGTGGTCCTGGTGAAGATTCCTGATGAAATCGAATATACGGGATCAGAATAGAAAAATCATCCCTGCCGCTTCGAAGGGCAAGAACTGAGCCAAGAAAACCCAAGCTGGAATAGAGAGCGGCATTGATGAGTAGTGTAATGGACTCCAGTTGATCGACCTTGTCTTGCAGGGTGGCTTCAACCAATTTCACAAGTCCACGAGATAGTAACCATGCACAAAAAACACCGATAAGTAGTCCCACAGTTGCATTTGAAAAACCTCGCAAGGTGAATTTTTTGGTCAGGGATTCAACCAGAATGAAGAATACTGCTAATACCAGACCGCCAATGACACCTATCCAAATTTTGTCTGGCCCTCCGATATGGTTGGCCATGGCTGCACCTGCCGTCTCACAAATCAACAGGTATACCAATCTCGCTATATTGATTGAGCGTATACCTGTTAATCTCTCCATGTTGGTTAATTAGCATTATTCCGGAAGATACCGCAAGTCAAAGTGTGAGTAATGGCATTGCTTGGGTTGTCTTAAGCTTTTCACCCTGCGTGGTTCTCATCTAAAACCTGAGACTGCTTGCTTGAATTATACGGTACAGGGTTTTTTATTCCCCCATGCCTGTTCCTGTACATACAAGCTATGAAGACGTTATGTTTTTTGACACGGATTGCGCCGGGGTTGTCAACAACATCGCCTATCTGCGAATGATCGAAACATGCCGAACCCATCTGGGCGCCAAAATGGGTATGGATTTCAAATCCATGGAATCAACCCTGCTCTATCCCGCGGTATTGCGCACAGAAATAGATTATCTGGTTCCTGCAAAGCTTGGAGACAAGTTAAGCATCCACGGCAAGCTCGAAAAACTGGAGCGTGTTCGTTTCTGGTGCTCCTTTACCATGACCAGAGAGGGCGATGACACCACACTCATTAAGTGCCGTCAATCGCTGGCCATGATACAAATGCACTCTGATAAAGCTGCACGGCCTACCCGCTTGCCGGATGAGTGGATTCAAAAGTGGGGAGCGTCCCTTGGCTAACTGCCCGCTTATTCGCCCTCAGAGGTTGCCTGGATATCGGTCAATGCTGCGATGAAATCTCCTAGAATTTCCGCTGGTACCATGATCGTATCCCTGTTTCCTGATACGTCTTCGGTGATTTTTACCACTTTGCCACGGGCGTTTTCTTTGAGATCGAGATAAAACGTTTTGCGTTCAGCTAATATTTTTTCTGTGTGTAGCAAATCGTCGTTTCTCATAAGTTCTTCTGGATTAATTGGACTCTATTTCTCCATAGCAGATATCATAGGTCAAGCTGCTTGTTTAAATATAAAAATATTAGATGCTAAAACCCGAGGACGTGCGCGAATTATCATAGTTATTCACTACCTAGAATAAGAGACTCTTTTAAAGCTCTATATATTCTTCTTCTTCTTCGTGTGAATAACCCCAGTAAAACGGTGTTGCACATCATAAAACCAATAGTTCCACGGTAAGAATAAGTTGGTGATGACAGGCTAGTAGAACTTGGTGAGCCGAGCTCAATAAGACTTCCTCAGTAGATAAGCACATCCATCTACAAGATATCCACAGTGCAGAGCTATTTGTTCACAGCTTGCCAAAGCACCCACAGCGAGCCCATAGTTTGAGTATGTCGAGCCAAGAAAGACACACTTATTGGATGCAGTTAGCCCTCAAGGAAGCACGCAAGGGTGTGGGGCTCACATCCCCCAATCCCCAGGTAGGCGCGGTAATCGTCAAGAACGAGGAATTACTGGGTAGCGGCTGGCACAAGAAGGCCGGATCACCTCATGCCGAGCGAGAAGCGATATCCAAGGTATTGGAAAGTTATTCACCAGATACATTACGGGGAGCGACAATTTATGTGACCCTTGAGCCATGTTCCACGGACGGTAAAACACCCCCGTGCACGCAAGGTATTATAGAGGCGGGAATTCAGAGCGTGGTTTATGGAGCACATGACCCTAATCCGAGTCATGACGGCAGAGCAAAGAAGATACTCCAATCTGCGGGTATCAAAGTTCGCAGTGGGGTTTGTGAGGCGGAGTGCAATGACATCATTAAGTCCTTTTCCAAGGTCCAGAAAACAGGCTTGCCCTGGGTGATTCTCAAATCAGCCATCAGCTTGGACGGGCACACGACCCGACCACCTGCTGAGAGTCAGTGGTTGAGCTCACCTAAATCCAGAGAGATCGTACAATCTTTGCGTTTTCAGAGCGACGCCATCATTACCGGTGGTAATACACTCAGGATGGACGACCCGGCACTTACCTTGAGGTCTGCGAGTCACCCGGAAAAGACCCAACCTTGGCGTATGATTATAACAAGAGGGAGCAGAGCATCGCTGCCACAAGAAGCGCGTGTCTTCACAGATGAATTTGCAGAGCGCACCCTTGTGCAGGAACAAGGAGATTTAAGATCAGCACTGGAAACCCTTGTTAAAAAGGGCTGTAACACCGTCATGGTTGAGGCTGGTGGAAGCATGATGGCAAGCTTTCTTCAGCAGGATTTAGCCGATGAGCTCGTCGTCTTTTATACCCCATTGCTCACCGGTGGACCCGACATGGGCTTTGGTGATTTGACACCTTCCGCAGAACTAAGCGAACAGCACTTCACCCGGATTGGAAGCGACATCATGCTACAAGCAAAAGTCACAAAAAAACCCGCCCTCCACCATCAGATTGAAGCCCTGCATCGCAGTGAAGCTTCCAAAAGACAAAGTGGAGTAGCGGATTGAGTAATCTAAAGCCTTGCGGCTGTTACTATTCGCGGGGTCGAGCCTCGTTCACTTTGATGTTACGGCCGTCAAGGTCATTACCATCAAGTTCACGAACAGCACGCTCGCCATCTTCGGCGTTTTCCATTTCTACAAAACCAAAGCCCTTGGATCGACCGGTGTCACGGTCAGAAATGACGTTTGTTTTGCTTACAGCTCCAAACTGACCAAAAAGGTCACGGAGGTCTGCGTCGGATGTGGAGTAAGGCAGGTTGCCTACATAGATGTTCATTGTTGTATAGTGTTGCGCATATTTATCATAATAACCGACTAACGGAGCGCACTCACCAATCGAGAAGTTTCTGACATTATTGTGCAGAATCCTAATGCAAACACAGACGAAAAATCTTATAATAAGAATCCAATGCGTTGATTAGGCGCTACATTGTACACGAAAATGTCATAATGTCAACCTACCAACTATTGCCACCTCAGAACAAGCCTGTGGGTAAAATGACTAAGCATGGTATTCTTGTAGCGTAGTCACGGTAAGCTCATTTTCCTGAAGGGAGCGAATTGCCAGGATAGATGCCTCCGCAGCCGAGAGGTTCGTGCAGTGGGATATCTTGTTGGCCACCGCACCCGAGCGGATCGTTACTTCGTCTTCTCTAGCCTCGTGTCCACTCGGTGTGTTGATGATAAATTGAATTTCTCCATTCTTCATCATATCCACTACGTTGGGTCGTTTTTTTTCTGCTAGTTTATAGAGTCTCTCCACTTCGATACCCTCCTCCTTAAAGCGGTTATATGTGCCGCCGGTAGCGTAGATAGAAAATCCGAGTTGCGCCAAATCACGGGCAACAGGAACGGCACGGTCTTTGTCACGGTCATTGACTGAGAAGAACACATTGCCCCCGGTGGGTAGTGGGTTGAATGCGCTGATTTGAGCCTTGGCATAGGCCATGCCCATGTCCTGGTCGATTCCCATTACCTCACCGGTTGATTTCATTTCCGGCCCCAACACAATATCAATGCCGGGAAAGCGCGGCCAGGGAAATACCGCCTCCTTGACACAATGGTGGTCCGGGAGAACCTCCTCTGTGAAACCAAGCTCCTTGAGGGTTTTCCCAACCATGATCTTGGCGGCCAGCTTGGCAAGAGGGATACCGATCGATTTGGAAACAAATGGAACGGTGCGAGAGGCTCGTGGATTAACCTCGATGACATAGAGCTCCTCGTCTTTTACCGCAAACTGAATATTCATCAGCCCACGGACATTGAGTTCATCGGCGAGATCCTTGGCGGCCTTGATAATTTGAGCCTTGATTGAATCCGAGAGTGAGAACGCGGGGATAACGCAGGCCGAGTCACCTGAGTGAATACCAGCTTGTTCAATGTGTTGCATAATTGCACCTACTACAGATGTCTCCCCGTCTGAGATACAATCCACATCCACTTCTGTAGCTGCTTCGAGGAAGCGGTCGACAAGCACTGGGCGGTCCGGAGATACATCTACGGCTTCGTTCATGTATTTCGTCAGCTCCTCATTGTTATAGACAATCATCATTGCCCTGCCACCCAAGACAAAGGACGGCCTTACCAGAACCGGGTAGCCGATTTTTTCGGCAACTTTGACTGCTTCCTCGGCACTTACTGCGGTCCCAGCCTCTGCCTGCTTCAGGCCGATCTTGTCGAGCAGAGCGGAGAAGAATTTTCGGTCCTCGGCAAGCTCGATAGATTTAGGAGATGTGCCGATGATGGGTACTCCGTGACGTTCAAGGTCAGCCGCAAGATTGAGGGGAGTCTGGCCTCCAAACTGGACAATCACCCCGTCGGGTTTTTCCTGGTCACAGATGTGTAGCACATCCTCAAGAGTCAAAGGCTCAAAGTAGAGCTTATCACTCGTATCGTAGTCTGTGGAAACCGTCTCAGGGTTTGAATTCACCATCACCGTTTCATAACCAAGTTCCTTGAGGGCAAAGGCTGCATGCACACAGCAGTAATCAAACTCGATACCTTGACCAATCCTGTTAGGTCCGCCACCAAGGATCACAATTTTCTTTTGGTCTGTCTCTCTGGCCTCATTTTCATCGCCATAGGTAGAGTAGTAATAGGGTGTGTGTGCTTCAAATTCAGCAGCACAAGTATCGACCAGGCGATAGGTTGGGATTACGCCTGTCTTTAACCTTTCAGCCCGTACCTCATCCTGGGATGTGCCCCTTGCCCTTGCAATCTGGTGGTCAGAAAAACCGAGGCGCTTTGCCTTGCGCAGATCCATCGTGGCTAGATTGCGACCTTCATCGACAATGATTTTCAGGTGCTCTAAGAACCATGGATCGATAGCCGTGGCTTCGAAGATCTCATCGACTGTCCAGCCTTGCTCAAATGCGGTCTGTAGCCAAAAGATTCGTTCGGCATTCGGTACATGCAGCATCCGTTCGACTTCCTCGCGAGTTGGATTTTCACTTCCTTTGCCGTCAAAGCCAAAGCCAAAGCGACCGGTCTCGAGTGAGCGCAATGCTTTTTGCATGGACTCCTTGAAGGTTCGTCCTATAGCCATAGCTTCACCAACAGCCTTCATCTGTGTGGTTAGAACGGGATCAGCGGTTGGGAATTTTTCAAAGGTGAAGCGTGGCAATTTGGTGACCACATAATCAATGGTTGGCTCGAATGAGGCCGGAGTTTCCCGGGTAATGTCATTAGGGAGTTCATCCAGTGTGTATCCAACGGCGAGCTTAGCGGCTATTTTGGCAATTGGGAATCCAGTTGCTTTGGAGGCCAGCGCGGATGAACGCGAGACCCTTGGGTTCATCTCGATCACGATGCAGCGACCCGTTTGAGGATCCACAGAGAACTGAATGTTAGAGCCACCCGTCTCGACTCCGATCTCCCTGATACAGGCAAACGATGCATCCCGCATGATTTGATATTCCCTGTCTGTTAGGGTTTGAGCGGGAGCTACTGTAATGGAGTCCCCGGTGTGGACCCCCATTGGGTCGAGGTTTTCAATAGAGCAAATAACGACACAATTGTCTGCGCAGTCACGCATCACTTCCATTTCGTATTCCTTCCAGCCCAACAAGCTCTCTTCAATCAAGACCTCATCAACGGGTGAAAGGTCGATGCCTCGTGCCACGATGGTTTCGAACTCCTCCTTGTTGTAGGCAATACCACCCCCTGATCCACCCAGGGTAAATGCGGGGCGAATAATAAGCGGGAAAGATCCGATTTCAGCACAGATCACCCGTGCATCCTCCATATTGTGCGCCACACCACTCTGAGGAAGGTCGAGACCGATCTTGAGCATTGCCTCCTTGAAACGCAGTCGGTCCTCCCCCTTGTCAATCGCATCGGCATTAGCGCCAATCATCTTGACCCCGTGCTTGTCGAGCACACCGGACTTAAAGAGATCCATCGAAGTATTGAGTGCCGTTTGTCCACCAAGAGTTGGTAGCAGCGCATCCGGCTTTTCCCTGATGATGATCTTCTCCACAACCTCCGGCGTGATTGGCTCGATAAAGGTTTTGGGCGCGAACTCGGGATCCGTCATGATCGTGGCAGGATTTGAGTTCACCAGGATAACCTCGTATCCCTCCTCGCGCAGCGCTTTACAAGCCTGCACGCCGGAGTAGTCAAACTCACAACCTTGTCCAATCACGATCGGGCCGGAGCCGATCACCAGAATTTTTTTGATACTTTCGTCTTTGGGCATTGGGTGTTGCTAAATTTGTAGGATTTATGCTGACTTTGGTGCACTTGTAAAGCTTTGCACTAGTCACAATGCAATTTTTTTATCCATCACCCCGCCCCCTGGTTTTACAGCTATTTTCAAAGGCCTGTGTTGCCCTTGTTTTTGCCCGACAAATAGGCCCCTTGGGGTAACCGCGTTCACCACATCAAATCTCAAAAAACGGACATAACCTACACAACAAGAACAACATACATGAAAAGTGCATCCACTGGCATTTTTAATAACGACGCTGGTATTCAGGGTTGAGACCTGAAGCCTGATAGTTTTCCTGCGATACTGGCGGGAACCACAGCCTTCATGATGACGTCGTTTCCGTCATACTCGGTTTCAAGCACCTTGGCATCCCTGTGTAACATGCCGGACAAATCACCCCGGCTTTGCGGAATTCTGTAGGTCTCCGTGCTCACCCGGTCAGCCAGCATTTCGCTGAACCGCCTCATGAGCTCATCCATGCCTTCACCGGTGATGGCACTCACAGAGACCGTGTTGGGGAATGACACCTCCAGACCAGCGAGCTTCACCGGATCGTTCAGCACATCAATCTTATTAAGAACCGTGACCATAGGCTTGTCCCCTGCCCCGAGTTCCTCCAACACCGCCATGGTTGTTTGATAAAATTTCTCCACCTCAGGGGCTGAGGCATCAAGCACATGAACAATGAAATCTGCCAAGACCGCCTCCTCGAGTGTTGCTTTGAAAGCCTCAACTAAACGATGCGGAAGATTTCTCACAAACCCAACCGTATCTGTTAGAAGGAGGGGCTGCCCATCAGGCAGGTCGATGGATCGCGTCGTCGTATCCAGAGTCGCAAAGAGCATATCCTTGGCCATCACCTCTGAGCCGGACAACCTGTTGAGCAAGGTCGATTTCCCCGCATTAGTATATCCCGCAATAGCTGCGCAGGGGGTTCCTTGTTTTTCGCGCTCCTTGCGCCGGGTGCCACGCTGTTTCCTGACCTCGGCGAGCTCCCGTTTACATTGATCAATGCGGGTACGCGCCAAGCGGCGGTCTACCTCAATTTGCTGCTCACCCATGCCGCGAGCTGCGCCACCACCGCCTTTGCCGCCACCGGCTCCCCCACCCTCACGGTCCAAGTGTCCCCACATTCGGGCTAACCTTGGCAGAGAATATTGCATACGCGCCAGATCCACCTGTAAGCGAGCCTCACGCGTGTGCGCCCTTTGAGAGAAAATATCAAGAATCACCTCCTCACGGTCAATCACACAGATATTTGCCAACTCCTCCCAGTTTCTTTGCTGTGATGGCAAAAACATATTATCGAAGACAATGCAGTCACACTCGTGAGCTTTTGCCAATTCAACCATCTCCTCGGCCTTGCCGGTGCCACAGAGGAACTTTTTGTGGAGTGATCTCGTGTGTACTAGTACGGATTCCACCACTCCGATCCCCAGGGTATTGACCAACTCACCCAGCTCCTCGAGCAGTGAAACCGCCTCATCCTCCTCCCTTTTGTCCGCGTAGATCCGGATCAAAAGGGCCCGTTCCACCATCTCTGGCTTTTCCCTGACCTCAAACATACCTTTTCATCAATGCCTCAAGTGCCATAACAAGGCAAGCAACAAGCTTGTGTCGCGGAATCATTCCCAGACTACCATCACCAACCCAGCAGCTTTAGGATTCCCCCGTTTGTTTGACAGGAACAATCAAGGCTGGCAACTCAGCCTTACGAACACAGCCCTCTGCCACACTGCCGAGAATCAGGCTACTCATGAAACCGTGGCCATGTGAACCTAGAACCATCATTTCAGCATCTACCTCCTTCGCGTATTCCAGTAACGAGTGGAGTGGTTGGCCCTGGATGACCCTGGATTGCACGTCTTCGAGACCTGTTTCATCAACCATCTTACTGAGCATGATTTCTGCACGGGAAACTGATTCTTTTTGTAGCTCCCGCATGGCTGGAAAATCATTAGGAGAAAACCCGTAGGCCGCGTAGGTGGGTTCCGCCTCAACAACGTGCACCAGGTGAAGCCCCTCCCCCAACGCGGTCGCAAGCTTCACAGCAGCGGCTATTACAGGTTTACTGACATCGGAGAAATCGACAGCTGCTACGATATTTTTCATACTATATCTTCATTAGCATACGTCTTCTGGCCCATCAAGATCATATGATGGATCGATGGAACCTAGATAGGATCATGTCACGTCCTCGTAAAAGTTCCACGTGGAACATTTCCGCATCATATTTTGGCCCAACTTAACCATTGCCTTGTGTGGAGTTGTATTTCTAGTTTGAAACTTATCATTTAAACGCTAAACACCCCCCACGTGTTTGAGTACCCTAAGACATACGATGTGCTGGTCATCGGCGCTGGTCATGCTGGCGTGGAGGCCGCCCTTGCCGCATCACGGCTCGGGTGCTCGGTTGCTGTACTCACCCAGAATCTGGATACGATCGGGGCAATGTCGTGCAATCCTGCCATAGGAGGCCTCGCCAAGGGCCATATGGTTCGTGAAATTGACGCCCTTGGTGGCGTCATGGGGCTCAATACAGATGCCACAGGTATCCAATTCCGCATGCTCAATGCAAGTAAGGGGCCCTCCGTGCGCGCTCCGCGGGCCCAGTGCGATAAGAAAGCCTACCAGTTCCGCATCAAACACACCCTCGAGTCGGATCCGAACATCGACCTCCACCAGGCCAATGTCACCACGATGATCATCAAGGGCGACCAGATCAGCGGAGTCACTACCTCATTACAGATGCAGATCAACGCACGTTCGGTCGTGCTATCTTCCGGAACCTTCATGCGTGGCTTGATGCATGTCGGCCTCAAGAATGAGAAGGGGGGGCGCATGGGTGATACGACATCCACCATATCTGATTCCCTACACCAGCTCGGCTTCCAGTTGGAACGCTTTAAAACCGGCACCCCTTGCCGCATTAATGGCCTCTCCATTGATTTCTCTAAAACGGAGGTTCAGGGCGGGGATACTCCCCCACCCTTTTTCTCCTTCATGGCGGATACCTTGAAGCGGAAAACGGACGATGTGCACACGCTCAATGGCCACCTTATCGAGGAAAATGGGGCTGAAACGCTCGATGCTACCGATGTTGAGGGTGAAAAGTTCCACGTGGAACAAATCCCCTGCCA
>JBDQHQ010000037.1:0-13129 GCA_040264795.1 Akkermansiaceae bacterium
GCCCACGATGCCATCATTCCACGCGCTTTTTTTGCGTAGAAAGAAATGATTTTATACTGACCGTTTTTCCAATCCTTGAAAACCGGAGTGATCACAGGAGATTTCAGGTCCTTGGCCTGAACCGAGGAAAAATACTCATTGGAGGCAAGATTGATAACAGCATCATCAGACCCCTTGAGTTCCTTGTTGAGGCTATCCGTTAGCAGACTTCCCCAGAAATGATAGAGGTTCGCGCCCCTCTCATTGGACAATTTCGTACCCATCTCGAGACGGTATGGCAGCATCAGGTCAAGCGGGCGCAAAATGCCATACAAGCCGGAAAGGATACGAATACTCTTCTGAGCCTCGGAGAAATCCTCTTTGCCCCATTGATCCACAGCAAGCCCTTGGTAAACATCTCCTGTGAATGCAAGGATGGCTTGGCGTGCTTCCGGCTTACTATAATCCTCTCGCCAATCATCAAACCTCTCAGCATTGAGTTTTGCAAGCTTGTCGGAAATACCCATCAAGCTCTCCAGCTGCGAAGGCGTCATATTCTTAAGAATAGCTGCAAGCTCAGCTGAGTGACTCAGAAAGCGCGGCATCGTGGCACGCACTGAGGGTGCTTCAGACTCATAGTCGAGTGACTTTGCGGGAGACAAGAGATAAAGCATGACAAGAGATCTTGGGTTGATGATCGCGGTTCGGTTGTTCTATTCCGCAATCCAATCCTTAATGCGGTCCGCCTGCGCGGCAAACAATGCATCCGTACTGTCATGAATTTCAATGGATTCGATGGTGTCTCCCTGACCGATGGAATCTACCACATCCTGCCCCTCGGTGACTTCACCAAAAACCGTGTGCTTGCCGTCCAAGTGAGGTGTTGGTCCGTGGGTAATAAAAAACTGGGAGCCATTGGTGTTAGGTCCGGCATTTGCCATGGAGAGAATACCCGCTTTGTCATGCTTTAAATGGGGTTTGCACTCACACTCAAACTTGTAACCGGGGCCACCCATGCCTGTGCCGGTGGGGTCACCCCCCTGAATCATGAAATTAGGAATCACTCGGTGGAAAGTAATGCCATCGTAAAAACCACGGCTTGCTAGATTGAGAAAACTCGCGCAAGTAACCTCCGCATCTCCGGCAAACATGGTGATCTTGATAGGGCCCTTGCTGGTATTCATTGTAATGCTGATGTTTTCGATGTTGCTCATACCCGAAGAAAAAACCACGCCTACTGCAAAATGCACGGATTTTTTTATCCAAAGATTAGGGCCGGCAGGATCCAAATCAGCTCAATGGACTCTAATGCCTCGCTTTTTTCATAATTGATGCTAAAATATCCAGCCATTTAACGTATTAAGCCCCATGCACGGCAAGGATTTCGATATTAGAACCAAAACCCCGCATCGTATTCGCTTTACCCGCGACGCCTTTGCGCCGGAGAACCGCATGCTGGTTGACCTTCTTAAAACCAACGGGCAAGCCAAGGTCATCGCCTTTATAGACAGTGGAGTTACCGATGCTTTTCCTGAGCTTGAATCACAGGTCAAAGATTACTTGGACCGGATGCTGGGCTTTGTTTCCAAGGGGGTCATTGTCCAAGCTGGTGGCGAGGGCTGCAAACGTGATGCCCAGACCTTGCAAGCAGCATGGGACACTCTCGAACAGGCGGGTATCGACCGGCATTCATACATCCTCTGTATCGGTGGTGGCGCTTACCTCGATGTCATCGGATTGGCAGCAGCAACCGCTCATCGCGGTATTCGCTTGGTGCGTTTCCCCACAACCGTACTCGCTCAGGACGATAGTGGTGTCGGTGTGAAAAACGGCATCAATGCCTACGGCAAGAAAAACTTCCTCGGCACCTTTGCTGTTCCCTATGCCGTCATCAATGATTTCAGCTTTATCCATCGCCAGCCTGAAACCGAGCGTAGGGCAGGTATTATCGAAGCGGTCAAGGTTGCCCTGGTCAAAGACGCTGCCTTTTTCCGCTGGATTGAGGAACAATGTCCAAAACTTGCCCAGCTTCATCCACATACTCTGGAAGAGACAGTGGAGCGCTCCGCCCTACTCCACGCCTCACATATCGCCTATGGCGGTGACCCGTTCGAAACCGGCAACAGCAGGCCCCTTGATTTTGGTCACTGGGCTGCGCACAAGCTCGAACAGCTTACCGATTTCAAGCTAAGCCATGCGGAGGCTGTGAGTGTAGGCCTGGCACTCGATACCATCTATTCATGGAAAAGTGGTAGACTTGATGAAAACTCGGCGATCCGTGTTCTCAGTGTTATCAAAAAACTCGAGCTGCCCTTCTGGCACCCGGCACTTGAGCAACAATGTGCAGACGGCATCAGGGAGGTTTTCAATGGTCTTGAGGAATTCCGTGAGCACTTAGGTGGCGAGCTCACGGTTTTACTGCTCCGTGATATTGGCAAGGGAGAAGATGTTCACTCCATGGATAAGAACCTCCTCGAGGAGTGTATCGAATGGCTCAAACTATATGCTGATATCTCAGTCGTTCGTTAGAACCATTTCAGCCGCTTAAAAATGACGATCTGAATGCCTACCACGGCAACGAGAAAAGCACAAAAAATAGCAAACGCGTCATTATTGTCTGAACCTGGGATGCCGCCCACATTAATTCCCAGAAGCCCTGTCAAAAAACCGAGAGGTAAAAATACCGCAGCAATCACTGAGAGCATATAGGTATTTTTATTGAGCTTATCGGTGAGCATGTTCGCCAATTCATCTTTGACGATTTGAGCCCTCTCCCTGATAGCATCCAAGTCTTCCACATAACGAGTCACCCGGTTGTAATTCTCTTGCAGGTGGCGGCGGTGATCATTCTTCAACCAACTCAGATCAGCCATTCGAAGCTGATCAATCGCGTCACGCTGAGGAACCATATAGCGGCGGAACATGATCGCCTGCATACGCACACCAATGATGGACTCGCGCAATGATATATCAAAGGACTTAAGCAAGGCCTCCTCAATATCATCGGTTGTATTATCAAGCTCAGTGAGGACGGGCTCAATGCGTTTAAACAAACGAGCCATCAACATACAAACCAGTTGTCCGGCGTCCTTCGGCCCTTTGCCCGCCTTCATGCTTTGTTCCATATCGCTTACGGCCTTGAGCTTCCTCCTGCGTACACTGATAACACGGTGTTTCTCCACCCAGAGGCGAATCGATACCATATCCTCTGGCTCTGCACCCTCATTGAGATTCACCCCGCGCAGAATAAGCATAGCCCCGTCCTGCAGCTGAATCATTCGCGGACGCGTCTCTTCCTCGAGCAAGGCCTCAATGATGAAAGGGTCAAGCTTCGCCGTCGGGCCTTCCAACCATGTGCGCGTCTCCGGCTCATTCACATCCATGTGCAGCCAGACCAAAGGTTCATTTTCCGGCAACTGGTCCACAGGCTCTTCCAGAAGTGATCGGCATCCTCCATGCCCGTCAAATTGATAAGCTAACAAGGCATGATTGATCATAACTGTATTTCTGATTGTTTGATGTGGAGATCGCGCTGCGGAAATGGAATTTCGATACCAGCTTCCTTGAATTTCTTCCAGATGGTAAAAAGCACATCACTGCGTGGCCTCTTGCGACCGTCGATGATATCATCGACCCAAAAATAAAGGGTGAAATCAACGGAGCTCTCACCAAAATCAACCAAAAAACATTCCGCTTCTCGACCAGGACTAGAGCGTGGGTGCTCATTGGCTGTCTCCAGCATGATGTCGTATGCTTTGCCAATATCCGAACCATATGAAACCCCGATATTAATATCAATACGCCCTTGGGAATTACTAAAGGTCCAGTTGGTGACCCGATTGGTGATGAAATCCTCATTGGGAATCATGATCTCACGGCCCTCAAAGGTTTCCACGAGCGTGTAACGTGCTCCGGTATCTCGCACAAAGCCCGCCACCCCATCAGACATTTCTATCAGATCACCTTCCTCAATGGATTTTTCAAACAGCAAAATCATACCACTGATAAAGTTGGAAGTGATCTTCTGCAAACCAAAGCCTACACCAATACCTATGGCTCCACTGAAAATAGCCAACCCGGTCAGATCAATGCCGAGAATGTGCAAACCAAAAAGGAATGCCCCGATATACAAAATAACCTGGTATCCCTTCGATAGAATAGACCTATTGTTCGACTTCAAGCGGTGCAAGCTCTTGATGCGTTCTCTGCCAAAATTAGAAAGAATCCCCGTCACCCAAATGAGCGCAAGGATGACCAACAAGTTGCGGATCACCAAATAGGCTGAAAAGCGCATATCGCCGATCCAAAATGACATAGCGTCCGAATCAAGGAACTCATGTGCTCTTTGAAGATAGCCCATCATGGCCAATACAAGGCAGCTACCTGCGGCAATCGTCAGCAGCAAGACAGCCACCCACAAGCGTGGTTTAATAAAGCAATTCAAGGAGCTTTTCACACTAGCAACATAAGTAAAAGTAGCCTTCAAGGCTACTTAAATAAACGAATCCGGCTTAGATTTCACCCGCTGTCTTAAAGTGCATCTTTGCCACCTTCGGCATGATCTCTTCGCCGTGCCTGCCAATGAGCTCTCTCGCGGCATCCAGCACATGAGGCCCGGCACCCAGTGGAATCTTCACCCCTGATTTTTCACTCGAAGAGCTCACCCACTGCACAAATCGTTCCCGCGCAAGAATGGAGGCTGCAGCCACCGCCACATCACTCTCACCCTTGGTTCGCTGCTGCAGCTCGAGACTCAGCCCATGACGGGCAAGCTCACCCTCCAAAACCTCCTTGCGCGCAAACTGGTCACTCAATGCCCGCGGGCAATCCGGCACTTGATCCGCCAAACCACGGATCACGCGGGCATGCCCCCAGGCGAGCAAGCGGTTCAAATTTTTGAACGAGGCATACATCTCGTTATAACGCTCTGGCCCTATGCTCACCACTTCGTGCGCAATACCAGGTGTAGCACGTATGATTCCAGCCAACTTTGAGATCTTGGCAGCACTGGTAATGCGCTTACTGTCCATCACTCCTGCATCCATCAGCGCACGGGTGGAGTCAGCATCCGTGTAGACGCCAGCAATGACGAGTGGCCCAAAAAAATCACCCTTGCCACTCTCATCAATACCGAAGTGAGGCGCAAACATCTCAGGCTCATTGACCTCCTCATAGCCGAGACGCGCCTCACCCAACACCATCGGCTCAAGGGTAAAGCGGACAAAATCCTCTGTGTCCTTTCCTTGGACCAAGACCTTGGGCCCCTTCTCATACACGGTCACATTGAGTTTACCCTTCTTGCCAGAAAAATGAGCATACGGCTTGTCTTTCATCTCAAATCCTCCCTCGAGGAGGAGCTTACGGATCAGCTCCACATCCTCTTCCTTGATCGGCACGGTGTAGCTTGCCAGACTCACCGCGCTAACTCCTCCCTCACAAATTCTGCATAAGCGGCTGCCAGCTTAGTAGTGAGCTCACCACAAGTATCATGCTGTTGCTCATTTTGAATCATCACGGCCCCCTGGACCTCACGCACAGAGCTCGTCAGCATCAACTCATCTGCAGCGAGAACATCCTCCTCAGTCAACTCACATTCCTTGATGGGCAAACCAAGCTTCAGGCACTGCCCCATGACGAGCTCACGTGTCACGCCCGCCAGGCAACCACTGGAGAGGGTTGGTGTTTTCACAACTCCATCTTTGACCAAAAAGAGATTCGACATGGCAGCCTCACATACCTGGCCACGCGTATTGAGCATCAATGCCTCATCTCCACCCCTCTTGAGAGCATAGCGGTAAGCCAGCACATAATCAGCATAGGAAGCAGTCTTGAGTCCCGCGGTGGCCGCCTGTTCATTCACCGTGTAGGGTACTTTTACCAGCTTGGCCAATTTACCAGCATGCTGATCTGATTGTATTACTGCGGCACTAACCATCAAATCACCCTGCTTCTCACCTCCCTCCAGAGTGTTGTCTCCACCACTCAATGAAACCCTGATCCGTAGCCTTGGCGCTCGATGAGTTTGCTGAGCGATGACTGCCTCCATGGCTTGTTCGATCACATCTTTTTCCGGCACAGGAATACCCAACACTTCTGCCGCCCTTTCCATGCGGCGATGGTGCAAGTCATAGGCGAATACCTTGCCGTGATATGCCACCATGGTCTCAAAGACCCCGAGGCCGACTCTGAGGCCAAGATCAAAGGTCGACACGAGCACCTTATCGGCAGCCATTAACTCACCGTTGATCCAGATTGCCGGGGTCTCACTCATGACAAATTAGTATTGTGTGATCGCGCTAACGGTCAAGGGCGCTCTGAAGCTCTTTTAGCGCGTATTGGATTTCCCCATCAGAAATCACAAAAGGAGGGGTGAAGGCCAGCACGTTGCCCTCGGCACCATCCGCCAACATAAAAATACCTCGCCTTAGCATTTCAGTCAAAATATCACCGGCTACATCTCCCGCCGGTCTGCCATCAGCATGGCGCAGATCCATACCCCACATCAGCCCGCGGCCACGCACCTCATGAATGAGCGGACTCTCAACAGAATCCAACAGTCTTTTGAGCATGCCGCCTTTTGCAGCCACCTCTTGTTCAACTTGTTCCCTGCCGTGCTCTTTGAGGCATGCCACCGCCATTGCACAGCCCACCGGGTTACCCAGAAAGGTACTAGTGTGAAGTGCCTCCCCCTCGGACTCAGGCCATGCATCCATCACTTTGGCTTTGCCCACACAGGCAGAGATGGGATATCCACCACTCAGAGATTTTCCGATACAAATCAAATCCGGAGCAACCCCTTCCCAATCACACGCGAAGAGCTGGCCGGTGCGGTTCAAGCCGGTGTAGATTTCATCGTAAATGAGCATCGCATTGTGCTGCTCACACCAGGCGCGCAGTTTGGCTAAGAAACCATCCGGCGGCACGATCTTGCCTCCACGCCCCTGGATGGGCTCAACAAGAACCGCCCCCACATCATTGCCATCCAACTCACCAAGCTGTTCATCAAGTAATGCCATGCCAGAGGCATCAGAGGGAAAGTCAAGCTGCTGGCAAATCGTTGCAAGCTGGCGCTCAAAAGGCTGACGAAACTTTTCAATACCCGTACCTAACAAAGCTCCGTAACCCACTCCGTGGTAGCTATTCTTAAAGCTAACGATGCCCCGCTTGCCTGTTGCCATAACTGCAGTTTTCAGTGCAGTCTCCACCGCTTCGAAGCCCGAGTTACTCAATGTGGTCTTACCTACACCCTCTCCCCAGCGTTCGTAGGTAAGCTCGGAAAGCAACTTGCAAACCTCCACCTTCAGTCTGGTGGGATGCACATCTCCCATAGCGTGAATAAGCTCCTTGGATTGCTGCCGCATCACTTCCGCGGCCCAGCCGTGCCCCAGACCAGCTACCGCGAAGGCCGAGGTAAGATCAAGGTAACGATTGCCATCCTCATCCCAGACATTAACACCCTCCGCATGCTGCCAGAAAACAGGCCAGTCATCCGCCACATAGGTCACGTTGCTACATTCATAACGCTTAAGTTCCCCTGCGAGTGCAGATGACCTTGGGCCGGGAACTTCAGTGATCAGCTTCGGAAGCATGGGCGCATTCTACTGTTTGGATGCCATGTGTCGAGCCGAGGCTTACACGGCCCCCTTTATGCCTCGATTTGAGATTGCCAGCACACGATCAAACGCATAAAGACGAGGCACTATGGAAATCAACTTTGAGCAACTTATCCAGCACGCCAGTGAACTCTCCGCGAAGCATGGCCTTAAATTGGTCGCCGCCCTGATCACCCTGTGGATTGGCTGGAAGGTCGTTAACCTGATTTGCAAAGGAATAGAAAAGTGGTTCGACAAGGTCGATTACGACGAGGCTCTGGAGAGCTTTATCCAAAGTCTTAGCTCCATGGCTCTCAAAACCTTGTTGATTATTACCTGCGCCACCATTGCCGGTTTCCCAATGACCTCTTTTGTTGCCATCCTCGGGGCTGCGGGACTCGCTGTTGGCATGGCCCTGTCGGGAACGCTGCAAAATTTCGCCGGCGGCATACTCATCCTGGTACTCAAGCCGTTCAAGGTAGGCGATTTCATCGAAACCGAGGGCTACGCTGGTAAAGTCCGTAGCATCCAAATTTTTAACACCATTATCAACACGGGTGACAACAAACGCATCATCCTGCCAAACGGACCCGTGGCTACCGGGGCCGTGACCAACTACTCAGCGGAGGACAAGCGCCGAGTCGACTTCACCTTCGGCATCAGCTATGATGATGACATCAAGAAAGCCAAAGGCATTCTCAAGGAGCTTATTGAAGCCGATGAGCGTATTGACAAGGACCCCGAGCCGCTGATCGTGGTTCACGCGTTGGCAGACAGCTCAGTAAATATCATGGTGCGTGTCTGGGCCAACACCTCTGACTACTGGGACATCTATTTTGACATGAATGAGAACGTCAAAACCACCTTCGATGAGCAAGGCGTCTCATTCCCCTTCCCTCAGACCGATATCCACCTCCACAAGGCGGAGAGCTTGTAAGCCCACCATACTGTCTGCCATCCATAGCAGCATGCTCACCGGCATATGTCTGCTGGCATCGACACGGGCGCACTTTTACCCGCATCTCATTTTTCGAGGCTCCGTCCTTGATATCCCTCACGTTCCCCGTGATGCTCGCTTGCGTGATACGCGCTGTGATTTTTGATCTTGATGGAACCTTGGTTGACTCGCTTGCCGGGATTGCCAGCTCGCTCAACCGAGTACTTGAGAAAAACGCACTCCCCACCCATCCTCAACAAACTGTGCGTACCTTCATCGGTAACGGTATTTTAAAACTCGTCGAGCGCGCTGCACCTGAGAAATTTGATCTGGAGCAAGTTCGTGAACTCACCACCGAAGTAGCCCGTGATTATGCCGCATCATGGCAACATGGCACCACCCCATACCCGGGGGTGAATGAAGTGCTGCAGTCATTGCATCAGTCTGGCATTAGCATTGCCGTGCTCTCCAACAAACCGGACATCTTTTGTCGGGAAATGACGAATTATCTTTTTCCAGACATTTCCTTTTCCGGAGTCGTTGGCCAACGTGAGGGCATTGCCGTAAAACCAGACCCTGCAGGGGCTCTCGACTTGGCGCACTCCTTGAAATTACCTGTCAGCGAGCTTGCCTTCGTGGGCGACTCCACCATTGACATTGCCACTGGGAAGAATGCCGGTATGCGATCGGTTGCTTGCAGCTGGGGTTACCATGATCTACCAGCTCTCAAGGCTGCCTCACCGGACTATATGATTGATCACATCAACGAGTTGCCCTCCATTATCAACCAGGATTCTCCCATACATGTCTAAGAAAACCCCTTACTCAACTCACCCCTCAGAGACCAGCGGCATGCCCGGCGGCATTCCCTACATTATCTCCAATGAGGCGGCGGAGAGGTTTTCGTTCTATGGCATGAAGGCGGCACTGGCCGTCTTCCTTGCCAATTACTTGGGAGTCCTTGGTGGCGAGTCCATGAGTGAGGCCAAGGCCACAGCCTATGTCTCTTTCTTTAATTCGGCGGTGTATCTCACTCCACTCTTTGGGGCACTGATCGCGGATATCTTCTTTGGCAAATACCGCACCATTGTCACCCTATCCATCGTCTACTGCTTCGGCCACTTGGCACTCGCTCTGATGGGCATGGCAGGCATGGTACAATTCTGGCTGCTGGCCGGATTAGGGCTCATCGCCATTGGTGCCGGAGGAATCAAACCGTGTGTTTCCGCTCACGTGGGTGACCAGTTTGGCAAAAACAACCAGCACCTCATCACCAAAATTTTCAACCTCTTCTACCTCTCCATTAACTTCGGAGCTGTCATCTCCAACCTTGCCATTCCTGTAATTCTCAAGTGGTTCGGCCCACATTGGGCTTTCGGCATTCCGGGTATCCTGATGGCTCTGGCAACTTTTGCCTTCTGGATGGGGCGCCGCAAATTCGTTCACATCCCGCCTCATGGCAAAGACTTTAATAGAGAGCTCTTTAGCCGCGAAGGCCTCACCGCCATCGGCAAGCTCATTCCCCTCTTCCTCTTTGTTGCCGTGTTTTGGTGCCTGTTTGATCAGACTGCCAACACCCTGGTCTTCCAGGCAGAGAAAATGGACCGCCGCCTCTTGAACTTCGCTTTTCTGCCCGAGTCCATACGTGGGCTTGAGGTTCTGCCCTCCCAAATTCAAGCGGCTAATCCATTCCTTATCCTGATTCTCATTCCCATTTTCTCATGGTTCATTTACCCCGCAGTAGAGAAAATCATTCCACTGGGCCCACTGCGCAAAATAGGCACCGGCCTGTTTCTCATGGTGCTCTCCTTCGCTGTCATCTCTTATGCCCAGGAAGCCATTGACCTTGGCCAGACGCCATCGGTCTGGTGGCAGCTACTCGCTTATCTGATATTCACCTCAGCTGAAATCCTCATCTCCATCGTCTGCCTGGAATTTGCCTACACCCAGTCCCCGAGGAAAATGAAGTCCTTTGTCATGGGTCTCTTTTTGCTTTCTGTTTTCGCCGGCAACGCCCTCACCGGCATTATCAATACCTACATCCAAATTCCACAGCTTGAGCTTCAGACAGGAAAGCCTCACCCCGGCTACGATGGTAAGCCGGCAAGCCATGATGACCTCACCCTCACAGAGAATGGGGAGATTCTCTCGCCAGTTTCAGCTCAGCTCAAGGAAAGTGCTGCTGCTATTCAAAGCATTTATCTGAGAAAGAATTCCCTGCCGACCACAGCCAATGGCTCGCTTGCCATGTCCTCGGTCATCGACCCCTGGGGTAACCCCCTACGCTACACCTTGCTGAGCTCCAGTAGTGCGCGCATCTCCTCAGATGGCCCTGACCGGATAGCTAAAACCCCATGGGATCTCGGCATCATGCTGAGAGTGAAAAAAGCTTCCACAGAAGAGCCTGGCACGTGGCTCTATCGTGAGAAAAAACGTCTTGGTATGCTCGGCGTGGAGGGCGTGGAAGACTCCACCCTGCCACTCAAGAGCGCCTACTACGCCGGTGGCCAGACCAAGCTCGAGGGTGCCGCCTACTTCTGGTTTTTCACCAAATTGATGCTCGTCACCGCGGTCGTGTTCATTCCCTTCGCCCTACTCTACAGACCGAAGACTTATCTTCAGGAGTAGCCTCAAGGAATCAAGCGGTGGGGGCTGATTGGCAAGCATCTAAAACTTATCCGTCACCGCGCCGGTGGAGGCAGAGGTCACGTGTGAGGCATACTTGGCAAGCACACCACGCTGGTAACGCGGCTCATAGGGCTGCCAGCGTTCACGTCGTGCCGCGAGCTCATCATCACTCAGATTGACACTCAGCACATTCTTGACTGCATCAATGGTGATTTCATCACCCTCTTCGAGCAAACCAATCGGGCCACCCACATGAGCCTCGGGAGTGATATGACCAACCACAAAACCATGGCTACCTCCTGAGAAGCGGCCATCCGTAATCAGCGCGACCTTGTCACCCAAGCCGCGTCCCATCACAGCACTGGTGGGTCCAAGCATCTCACGCATTCCCGGACCACCTTTAGGTCCTTCACGGCGGATCACGATCACATCACCATCGATAATCTTACCATCAAGTATGGCTGTCATGGCATCTTCTTCACAGTCAAACACACGTGCACTACCAGTGAAGCTATCACCTTCTTTGCCGGTAATCTTTGCCACGGCTCCCTCTGGGGCGAGGTTCCCATAAAGAATGCGTAAATGACTGTCTTTTTTAATTGGCTTGTCCAGAGGCTGGATGATGTCCTGACCCTCGGGATACTCCAAGGGTGAGTTAGCGAGGTTCTCTGCCAGTGTCTTACCGGTTACGGTCATGCAGTCACCATGTAGCAGGCCGGCAGCGAGCAAAATTTTCATCAGTGGAACCGTGCCACCGATTTTCACCAAATCAGCCATCACATATTTTCCACTTGGCTTCAGATTTGCCAGCATCGGCACGCGCTTACCAATTTCAGTGAAATCATCAATATTGAGCTCCACGCCACAAGAATGAGCCATCGCCAGAAGATGCAAGACCGCGTTGGTCGAGCCACCCAGTGCAATCACCACCGTTATCGCATTCTCAAAGGCTTCACGCGTCATGATGTCCAGCGGCTTGATCCCCTTGTCCATCATGTTGAGCACCGCGGCACCCGCATCAAAACAATCCCTCATTTTATCTTCGCCAATCGCATCCTGGGCAGAGCTGTTGGGAAGTGACATTCCGAGAGCCTCAATCGCTGTAGCCATCGTATTAGCCGTATACATGCCTCCGCAAGAACCGGCACCCGGTATCGCATTTTCTTCAACGATGCGCAGATCCTCATCACTAAATTCACCTGCAGCATGTTTACCTACAGCTTCAAAAACCGAGACCACATCCAGATCCTTTTCCTCACCCTGCACCGTGGCACATCCGGGAAGAATCGTGCCCCCGTAGACAAAAACCGCAGGTCGATTCAATCTGGCGAGTGCGATGATGCAACCCGGCATGTTTTTGTCACAACCGCCGATAGCTACGACACCATCCATGCCCTCACAGCCTGCCACCGTCTCGATGGAATCCGCAATGACCTCACGAGAAACCAGAGAGTATTTCATACCCTCGGTTCCCATGGAGATACCGTCTGAAATAGTAATGGTATTGAATATGACCGATTTGCCGCCGGCAGCATCAACTCCCTTGGCAGACTCGTTTGCCAAGCGGTCAATATGCATGTTGCAGGGAGTCACCTGGCTCCAGGTTGAAGCAACGCCTACCTGCGGCTTGTCAAAATCTTCATTACTAAATCCCACCGCATGCATCATGGCACGGCTTGGTGCACGGTCAGGGCCATCAAAAACTTGGGATGAATAGGGACGACGTGAATCAGACATGACCACGTGCTAATAGATGACCGCCGAGTTGTAAACAGGCAAGTTTGCATCTGTGCCTGAGCCTGAGATCAAAAGCAGACTTGATATATAGATAGTGCATTTGTTTAAGATATCTTAAATAAATATTAGATCACTTATTTATAATAATAGAAAGGAAGTTGCATCCCCATAAAACGAGGCGATTGTCACCATGAGACCCTTCTGTAACCACCACCCAGATGATCTGTAGGTTGTTCGTTTTGTGCTGGTTACATAC
>JBDQHQ010000038.1:0-13082 GCA_040264795.1 Akkermansiaceae bacterium
CCCTGACTGACTCGTCCACACAGTTGTTTTTCGGCAACAAGCCTATCGAGAGAAATATTTTCATCGGGTCGATTATTTGCATCACCGTGCTCCTGATTCTGAGCTTTGCCGGCCACATGTCGGATCGCTGGTCTGCTGCGCACAAGCTCAACTACTCCTCCATGACGGGTAGGCTGCAGGCTAACGAGGTAATGCTCAAAATGATGGGAGATGATGGCTGGGGAGCACTGGGCATGGGGCCCGGTTCATTTTACCCTCTCTTCCCCTACTATTCTGGAAAAATTGATACCATCATCACCGGTGTATGGGTCTACGCCCATAATGACTACCTGCAAACTCTCGTCGAGTGGGGCTGGCTCGGAACACTCGTGCTGGCAGCGTGCATCGGCGGTGGCTGGCTGATTCTGGCCCGTGAGATACTCTTCCACCGCACCGATCACAGTAAAAACCGCTTCATTCATATGCGTGGCTACCTGATCGCCATGCTGATCTTTCTGATGCATGCCACCATTGATTTTCCATTCCAAATTGAATCTCTTGCCGTGGTGTTCTCCATCATGCTGGGAGTGGCATGGGCTTCCCCGGCATTAAGAGGACGCGACATCAGGGAAAAAGACAGATACGGAAGACCGCGCCGGAGACGACGGAGCCGGCGGAGCCGCAGACACTCCGGGAGATCGCACTCGGGCGAATCACCTGAGCATCACGGTGAGGACACAGATACTAGTCCTGAATCCGTCTGACAACACGCCCGCCACAGTCGTGCTCAAAGGTGAATCGGATCACCGCTGCCGGCATCAGCCCGGGGAATTTGTCCGGCCACTCGATGACAAGTACGCCGTCTTCATCGAGGTATTCGTCCCAGCCGACACGCAGCACTTCTTCCTCTGATTCCATCCGGTAAAAATCAAAATGATACAGCGGTAGACGCCCACCCTGATACTCGTGAACCAGAGTGAAGGTAGGACTGGTGACCTCAGAGCTGCAGCCAAGGCCTGCTGCGAGGCCCTTGGTGAAATGCGTTTTGCCGGCACCGAGATCCCCTTGCAGTGCCAGCACAGTTCCTGCTTCCAGCCCCTCACCAATTTCACGACCCAGAGCAATCATCGCCTCGGGAGATTCAACGCGCGTGCCCTCCACGTCGATATGCTCCAAGTCTTCACTGTGGGAATCCTTACTCATAACCAGCTGCTCTCATCGTTTAACGACTGTCTCACCGGGCTGCTATGATAAAGCAGCCGCATCACTGGTATCGCCTCCAAAGCCGTGGATGGCAAACTCAATCACATCCTCAAGCATTTGTTTGCGATCCATCTCCTCCACATCCTGCTCCCCTCCACTGCTGAGCTGCAGAGCAAGTCTGCCAAGGCCATGGTAATAGACCACGGATCCCGAGGCAAAGACGATGTGCTTGACCAAGGTCACCGGACTCAGCTCAGGGTAGTGAACCTTCAGTGCCACGACAAAAGCCTGAAAAGCCTCGGTGTAGAGATCCCGGCTGACCGAGGGTATGGAATAATCACTCTCTATGAAATAGCGCGCTACGAGGCGCAGCATCAGGCCCGACTTCACACCACATTCCTCGGGGATGACCAAGGGTCTCATGAAGGCTTCCACCACCGTACGTAGCGGCACCTTCTCCACCCCTCCATACTTGGCAATGCCCTGTTCAAGAAGTTGCAAACGATAGCTGTTGATCGGGTTCATGCAGCGCTTCACCGTTTCCTGAACAAGGCCCTCCTTGCCGCCGAAGTGGTAGCTGACACTGGCCAGATTGACCCCCGCGGCATGGGTCACATCCCTGACCGATACATTTTCAAAACCACGGGTGCCAAAGAGCTCCCATGCAGCCTCTAAAATCTGTTCCCGAGTATTCACGCATCCTGAGCCTATTCCATCGAGACAAAGACCGTCAATATGAAACGCCCGTATGAATACAATCCTGACTTTTCATTTCCAGTGACCTGTGAGCATCCTCTTGCATGGCCACGCGCATTGACTTCATCCATCAGGACTGCCTTGAGGGCATGAGGGCGATGCCTGCTGAATCAATCGACCTTGTCGTCACTTCACCCCCATACAATCTCGGTATTAAATACGACAGCTATGAGGATCAGACCGAGCGCACGGCTTTTATTGGGTGGTGCCTGCAATGGGCCACCGAGCTCAAACGGCTCATGCATGACCGCTCTTCTCTGTTTCTCAACCTCGGAGCTGCCCCACAAAACCCCTTACTGCCGCACCAGCTTCTGCTTGCTCTGACCCATGCCGAGGGAAAGCCGCTCTTTGTGCTGCAAAACACCTTCCACTGGATCAAATCCATCTCCGTGGAAACCCGTTCAGGCGAGACCATCAGTGCCGGCCACTTCAAACCGATCAATAGCCACCGATACGTCAATGACTGTCATGAGTATGTGTTTCACCTGACCAAAACCGGTGAAATACCACTCGAGCGACGGGCAGCTGGTGTTCCCTACGCGGACAAATCCAATATTGATCGCTGGGGACATACGGAGGGCGAAGACAAGCGCTGCCGGGGCAACAACTGGTTCATCCCCTATGATACCATCAAGAGCCGTGACAAAGACCGCCCGCACCCGGCGACATTCCCGCCCGGTCTCGCCGAGCAATGCATCC
This sequence comes from Akkermansiaceae bacterium, assembly GCA_040264795.1. GTDB lineage: Bacteria > Verrucomicrobiota > Verrucomicrobiia > Verrucomicrobiales > Akkermansiaceae > Oceaniferula. The sequence goes on from JBDQHQ010000038.1 coordinate 2,638, forward strand.
GCATTCACGGCAGCCCGGAAACCACCAAGATGTTAGATCCCTTCAACGGCATCGGCACCTCGGCCATCGCGGCCCACAGGATGGGCCTGGCATCCTACACCGGCTTCGATATCGATGAGGGTTATCTGGATATCTCGCGCAAGCGTCTTGCCGAGGAACAACACAAGGCCTCAGAACGACTTTGAGGATGAGGTCGAATTAGACATCAGACATCAGACGACAGGAGGCTGGAAACTGACAATCATCAATCTAAACTCAACATTCAAAACTCAGCATTCAACATTCCAAAGCTCGCACTCGCACCCATGCAGGACGTCACCAACCTGCCCTTCATGCGGGTCATGCGGCAGTACGGTGGCCCTGACTATTACGTGACAGAGTATTTCCGCGTGCACGCTGACTACAGCCTTGAGCAAAAAATCCTGCGCAGCATCACTGAAAATGAAACCGGCAGGCCTGTATTTGCACAACTCATCGGCCAGGATATCCAGGCTTTAGTACGGGTTGCAAAAGAACTCCAAGCCTATCCGATCGCAGGGATTGACTTGAATCTAGGCTGCCCGGCTCCTGTGGTTTGCCGCAAAGATGCCGGTGGTGGCCTGCTACGCAAACGAGATCACATGGAGCGTATCATCGCCTCACTGCGTGACGCCATTGATGGCAAGTTCACGGTTAAAACTAGAGTAGGCTATGACAGCCATCATGAATTCGAGGGGCTCCTCGAGATCTTCAAACGACACGCCATCGACACGCTGACGATTCATGGCCGCACGGTCAGCGAGCGTTACCAAACCCCGATCCACACCGAGTGCATCCGTCTCGCTGCCGAGCAGATGGACTGCCCGGTCATGGCCAATGGTAATGTGGTCGATGTGCACACTGGACTGGGTGCCATTGAAAAGACCGGCGCGGACGGGCTGATGATTGGCCGGGGAGCGATCCGCAATCCCTGGATATTTGATCAGTTACGCGCTTCCTTCACGGGCAATACTCCCCACCAGCCAAGCCGTGCCGACTTACTGGGCTACATCGAGCATCTCTACCATGAAATCGCCTCCCACGCGGTGGACTTTGATCCGGGCAAACACGTCAACCGTATGAAAAAGTATATGCTCTACATCGTTCAAGGCATTGATGAGGAATTTGAGCATCGCATTCGCCGAGCCGCGACTCCTGAGCAATTCCATAAGACCTGCCACGATTTTCTCGACAGCGATGATGCCTTGCCAGCGCGCCCTCCGGAAAAATCAAAACTCTTCTGCGGCTTCGATGCGTTGCGTTGAAACCCATCCTGTGATAGGCTCCCCGACGTGCCAACAAGTTCATCTGAAACACCACTGATCCGGGTCCGCAATCTGCATCAGAGCTTTGGCAACAACCAGGTATTACGTGGCGTTGATGTTGATATCTATGCCGACGAGACGGTCTGTCTGCTGGGCAGATCAGGAGGGGGTAAAACGGTTCTGGTCAAACACATGCTCGGACTCATTCAACCACTGGAAGGAAGTGTGGAAATAGGAGGGGTCGATATTTCTAACATGAGGGAGCGTGAGCTCGCCCCGATTCGCAAAAAGATCGGTATGATGTTTCAAAACGGAGCCTTGTTTGATTCTTTTAATGTGGCCCAAAACATCGCTTTCCCACTGCGAGAGCAAGGGGTGACTGACGAAGATGAGTTGAACCGGCGTGTTTCTGATGTGCTTGATATTGTCCAGCTGCCGGGCCAGGAGGATACCATGCCCTCGGAACTCTCCGGTGGCATGAAAAAGCGGGTAGCTCTGGCGCGTGCCATTGTCCATCACCCGGAATGCGTCTGCTATGACGAGCCTCACGCCGGTCTTGACCCCATCACCGCTGACAGGATCGACAAGCTCATCAAGTGCCTGCAGCAAGACCACGGCATTACCAACATCGTGATCACCCACGAGCTGCGCAGCGTGTTCCGCATTGCAGACCGCATCATATTCATGAAAGACGGCAAGGTCTACTGGCAGGGAACGCCCGACGAAATGCAAGCAAGCCAAGACAGCATCCTGAGTGATTTTGTAGCCGGCTCATCAAGCCATGATAAACAGTGAGATCATGTATGACCCATCTTGTTCCAAACTAAGGCGCGGAATTCTTTTTGCATCTTGCCAGAATACACAATCCGAGAGAAACTGATACCATGCCCGTCCGGGAAAAAAACCGCGAAAGAACCGCAGGCCTTTTTGTCCTCATCGGCTTGCTTCTCCTCGGTGTTCTTATTGTTGAATTCGGCCGCTTTGGAGACCGGTTCCGTGGCCATTACCCTCTCTACGTCGAGTTTCCTGATACCGCGGGCATTATCAAAAACAGCGAGGTCCGCCTGCGAGGTGCTAAAGTCGGCCGGGTTGCCACAAGACCCGAGCTCGTGGTCAACCACAGTAAAAGTACAGTACGTATGGAAATACGCATCCGCAATGATGTCCAAATACCCATTGATTCGGTTTTCACGATTAGCTCAGTCGGCCTGCTGGGTGACAAATTCATCGAAGTCATCCCACCGGATCGACAGTCAGGAGCTTATCATCAATCCGGTGACACTATTGCAGGCAGGGGCTCTGGTGGCTTTGACTCCATCAAATCAGACGCTGCTGACATCGCCCGGGACACCAGCCAACTCATCAGGGATGCTACAGCGACCTTTGAAAAAGTCGACAAGGCCCTGGAATCACTTCAAGACATTGGTGACACGATGAATGTGACCATGTCCAAGATTAATGAGGAACTCCTCTCTGAGGAGAATCTTGAAAACTGGAGCGCGACCATTGCTGATTTTAAAACCTCGAGCCAGAATTTGAAAACCATGTCCGAGGAGCTCAAACCCACGATCAGTGAGGCACGTGAGACCTTTGCCAGTATTAAAAAAACCTCGGATAACGCTCAGGATCTGATTACAGACGCCCGCAGCGAGATCCAACAAATCAGCCCTGCGCTCAAGGAGATTCCCAAAGCGGTTGAGAGTATCAGCAGCGCTGCATCCAAGGCGGAGCAAACCATGTCAGCCCTGCAAAACAGTGACGGTCTTTTCGGAGCACTCGCCCAAGATAAAGAAACAGGAACCAACGCCAAAGAATTTTTCAAAAACCTGAAACGCTATGGCATCCTGCGTTATCGGGATGACTCCTCACCCGAGACGAACGACCCGCGCGAAAAATTCCGTGGCAGCCGCCGCTAAGCTCCCTCTTTTAACGATACCAACTCAACTTCCCCATGTCCGACGAAAGCGACGAACCTCGTATCTACCTACTTCCCAACCTCATGACCGCAGGCAACCTTTGCTGTGGTTTCTTTGCCGTGCTTACGATTTTCAAGGGCATGGAGTTGAATGATTTCAACGAGGCCTACCCTTACTACAAAGATGCCATTTTGCTCATCTTCGGTTCTTGTCTGTTTGATCTGCTCGACGGCAGACTCGCCCGTATGGGTGGCAAGGAATCCCCATTCGGCCAAGAGTTCGACTCTCTCGCAGATGTGGTTTCCTTTGGCATGGCACCTGCCCTGCTCGTATCCAAGGCGGTGCTCTTCAGCCTTCCCAGCAAACTGGGCTGGGCCATCGCCTTCATCTATCTGCTCTGTGGCGCCATGCGCTTGGCCCGCTTCAACTGTCTGGCCAATATGCCCAAGAAGGAGGGCTCCCACTCGGACTTCCGCGGAATCCCCATTCCCATGGCTGCCGGCTTCATCGCGTCGGTCACCTTCCTATTGATTTATTTCTCCGAAACAGAACGGCAACTCGGCAACTGGAGCTGGGTGCTCGCCGGTGCCATGCTTGGTCTCTCCGGTCTGATGATTAGCAATCTACGCTACCCAAGCTTCAAGAAAATCGATTTCCAAACCCGCGGAACGCTCTGGGGAATTCTCTCGGGCGCCTTGTTGCTCGTTTTACTCCTCAACGAACAAACCCGTTGGTATACGCCCACGGTCATCTTTTCACTCTACTTGATCTACGGCCTGATACGCCCGCTACTCTCCAAGAGATGGCGCCGCAGCTTTGAGCAAGCGGTCAATGGCGATGATAGTGAAAATGAGCATTAAGCTGGTAAATCAGCTTATGAAACCCTGCATGATCTGGTGTTGAATACTCGCAAAGCCCATAGAAGTTCAGCCAGGCATCAGAGCTTTGGCCGTGGTTTGCGCGTTGACAAATACTTGAGTCTGGCGGCCTTCTTTTCCCTGTTCTTACTCGCTACCCTCCAGTGCGATGCGAGGAAGATCTCCCGGGTCATCATTGATCCCGGCCATGGCGGTAAGGACAAGGGTGCGCACCGAGGAACGGTTTACGAAAAGGATCTCAATCTCAAGGTGGCTTTTTTGGTGGAGAAAATGCTCAAGGCCAAAGGCATGCCGGTGACCTTGACGCGCAGAACTGACAAACACCTTACCCTGAGACAGCGCGTAGATATCGCCAATCGATATAGCAATGCGATTTTTGTGAGCATTCATTTCAATGCTCACACCGGTGAGCGCCTCAATGGCGTGGAAACCTACTACTTTGGCAAACAGGGTGAAACACTGGCTGCTCATGTTCATCTCAGGATGCTGAGCCAACTTCAGCCACGCAATGGCAATACCCGCAAGCGCCCGGATCTGGGTGTGCTCAAGTCAACGCGCTGCCCGGCAATTCTGGTGGAGTGCGGCTACATCAGCAACCCAACTGAGCGGAAGAAATGCATCACTTATGACTACCAGTATAAATGTGCCAAGGCGATCGTCGATGGCATCTGGGCATACAAGACCTACAACTAGTCCGCAAAGAGAATGCTCCTGAGTTTCTCGCTCTCAGCAAGGGCCTCATCCAATGTCGGGGCGACAAAGTTGACATGCCCCAGCTTGCGGCGCCCGGCCTTCCACTCCTTCTCATAGAAGTGCCATTTGGCGCTGTCGAGGGCGGCTATTTCCGGATTGGCGAAGGCGTCCTTGTCGTCTTTCCAGATATCGCTGAGTAGATTCACCATCACCGTAGTACCATGTGGACGGGGGTCACCCAGTGCCAAACCACAGATCGCACGCACGTGCTGCTCAAACTGTGAAGTGACACAGCCATCATTGGTAGCGTGACCTGAATTATGCGGCCTTGGCGCGATTTCATTGACCAGCACTTCCCCGGTTTCGAGCACGAAAAGCTCAACGGCGAGGATGCCGATGTAGTCCAGTCCCTCGACGACTTTCTCAGAAAGTAGCTTGGCAGACTCCGCGACGGCTTCGCTCACCCGTCCAGGTAAAATAGAAACATCCAGGATGTGATGGCGGTGAATGTTTTCGACCAATGGGAAGGCCTTTACTTCACCGCTAGCATTACGAGCGATGACCACGGAGCATTCCATCGTGAACGGGATGAACCCCTCAACGACGAGCCGACAGGCACCGTCCCAGTCGGCCTTACATGCTTCAAGGTCCTCAACACTTTTCAACCTCCACTGACCCTTGCCGTCGTAACCGTCCGTCGCGGTCTTGGCCACACAGTTGCCATCGAGCTCATGAAACGCCTTGTCCAGCTCGTCCGGAGTATCCACCACACGGAATTGAGTTTGCGCAGCCCCGATGGATTCCAAGAAGGCACGCTCCAGCTCACGGTTCCCTGTGATTTCCACTGCCTTTGCATTGGGACGCAGCTCGACTTTGGAGGAAATGTCCTGAAGGAGTGCCGGGGGCAATTTCTCAGTTTCCACGGTGACCACATCAACCATTTCAAGAAACTTGGCCATGGACGCCTCATCATCGTAGGAGCCATCAATGACCAGATCGACCTCGCGGCTCACCGATGAGCTGTCCGCACCACCGGACCACGCCACCACCTTGTAACCCAAGAGCATCGCGGCATGGGACATCATCCGTGCCAACTGGCCCGACCCCAGTATGCCAATGGTAGAGCCCGGCAAAAATACCTGATCAGACATAAAAACTAATCCTCGAGCTTCATCTCCGCCACCATATCCACCATTTCCTGGCGATATGCCTTGAGCTTGGCTGCAAGCTCGGGATCACTACCTGCAAGAATGCTTACCGCAAACAGGCCCGCGTTGGCTGCTCCAGCCGGTCCAATCGCAAAAGTCGCCACGGGAATTCCCTTGGGCATTTGCACAATGGAGAGCAGTGAATCCTGGCCATTGAGCGCACTGGATTTTACGGGACACCCGAGCACAGGAAGAGTCGTGATCGCCGCGATCATTCCGGGCAAATGCGCGGCACCCCCGGCACCGGCAATAATGATTTCAAATCCGTTTGCTTCAGCGTTTTGCGCAAAATCCACCATGCCCATGGGAGTGCGGTGCGCACTCACAACACGTGCCTCATAGCCGATGCCAAACTTGTCCAATGCCTCGGCAGCCAACTTCATCGTCGGCCAATCCGAGTTACTTCCCATAACGATTGCTACTTTCTTGTCTGCCATTGAATTGGTGCGTTATCTGGGGCGGAGATTAGCCTTAGCTTGGAGAAATGCACGCCTTTTATGGCTTGTGGGTCAGGCTACCCAGTTTATCCAAGAGCTTCTGGTGGATCCCGCCAAAGCCTCCGTTACTGAGAACGGCCACCGTATCCCCCTCAGAGCACTCGGCGGCCACTTGATCGACGATATCCTCAACTGTCTCACAATACCAACAAGAGGTGCCTGACGCCTTGACGTCACTAACCAATTTTTCGGGATCCAGCCGGTCCTGCTCGGCCACCTTTTCGGGATCCGGAACCGCAGGCACCACCGCCAGATCAGCCTTGCTCAGAGCAGCAGCTAGCTCGTCTTGAAAAATATTGCGCCGCGTGGTGTTGGAGCGCGGCTCAAAGATGACCCACAACCTCGAGTCTGGGTATTGCTGGCGCAAACTATCTATGGCCAAGCCGATTGCCGTGGGGTGATGCGCAAAGTCATCAATCACCCGCACGCCAGCTGCCACGCCACGGACTTCCTGCCGACGAGCGATTCCCTCAAAAGAAAGCAAGCCCTCCCTGATCTGGTCCGCAGTGAAGCCAGAAAACCTTGCCGCAGAAATCGCCATTGCCGCATTGCGCACATTAAACTCACCCGCCATAGGCAACACGTAAGTTTCTCCATCCAGCTCAAAAGATGTCTGCTCACTGCCGTAGTCAATATTTGTCACCTGCAGGTCACAATGCTCACCCAGCCCCACGGTTTTAACCGGTGCCGGGGCACCTTGGGAGACATCCATGCTGTTTGCGCAGTCGCCATTGACGAGTGCCACCCCGTTTCTGGGCACAATGTTAAGTAAGCGCTTAAAGGTAAGTTTGATCTCATCGAGTGAGTCATAAATATCTGCGTGATCAAACTCGATATTGTTGATGATCACCACCTCCGGCAAGTAATGCAGAAACTTGGAGCGCTTGTCAAAGAAGGCGGTATCATACTCGTCCCCCTCCAAAACTACAAAGTCCGAATCCGTGAACGCCGCTCCCTGGCCAAGGTTGCGGGGAATGCCTCCGATCATGTAGCTGGGATCCACACCCGATGACTTTAGCAGCCACGCCAGAATCGAACTTGTCGTGGTTTTACCGTGCGTGCCACTCACCACCAGGTTCCTGCGCCCACGAAGAAAATGCTCCTTGAGAACCTCGGGTAGGGATACGTAAAGCAGCTTGCGCTCCAGGGCTGCCTCGGCCTCCTCGTTACCACGGCTAATGGCATTGCCCACCACAATGAGCTCGGCACTTTCCGGGATGTTGCTCGCCTTGTAGCCGGGAAAAATCTCAATACCCTGCTGCTCTAAAAAAGTCGACATCGGCGGGTAAACGTTCTCGTCAGAACCCGTGACTTTAAATCCTTTGGCGTGCATCGCGGCAGCCACCGAGCCCATGGCTGTTCCGCAGATACCGATAAAGTGAATATGTTGCATCAATTGTAATTGTGTTTGAAATGATAGCTGCTGCCAGCCGCAGGAAGACCACGGCTAAAATCCTGGCGCGGCTACCGTGCCGTTCTGAATCTCATCGAGCCTACGGCGCAGAATCGAGTCCGCCACCTCACTGACCATGTGCTCAAGTAGCAAGCGCAAATGACTTCCCTCACAGTAGTCAGCCGGGGCGATGTGTTTCACCCGGTCAGCCCTGGCACAAAGCTGGTAGCATTTCCTGAAGCTATTTCCGGACGGATCTTCCGGATTGTAGACTGCAATCGCGTTACCTCCGTTTTTGCGCATCACGGTGAAACATGGCACATCCGTTGGCCCGTCACCCACATAGATCATATTCTCAAACGGTATCGGCCGCAAACTTGGATTCATGTGATCGTTGACATCATCCCGATAGTCTAACAGGCCTTTATTAATACGGAATAAAAATTGCGTCTTGGTGGTGTGGGAGATGGTTCTCTTGGCATGGCGTATGTAGCCTTGCTCATCTTCACCAAACTCACAGCCATAGACCGCGCGGAATTTATCACGGATACTGCAGCCATCGAGGAGTGCCTTTAAGCCGGATGAAACGATGTAATACTCAATGGTAATATCCTGAGAGGCATGCTCAGGACCGAGGCAGCGCTCACGCAATTGATCAAAGATCTCCGGAACACCTGGAAAATAACTTAAATTGGATCCCAGCTCGATGAGCCGGGCATTGGTCACCTGATCCATTTCAAGATAACCGACAAGGCAGTGCATATAAGCAAGCTCGCCATCCCAGCCTTGCTCCTGAACGAGCCGGTTGCATTTTTTCCAAAATGAATCCGCATTGATGCCGAACTCGGGGAAAATAACATCATCCTGCATGTAGCTCGGACTCAGGGTCTGGTCATAATCAAAGACAAGCGCGATGGTATTTTGTGCAATGGCCATGGGTGTTGTGATTGCCGCCACTCCATGAGGCGAACAACTACCCACAGCAAACCAACTGAGAAGCATAACAGCAAGCGAGAAAACCAATCGATAGCGGTCGCCACAGCAGAGGCAATGCTCCCCATGTGCCCAAGCTGCTACTCACGGGCAAAAGTAAAGAAGTCTACTGGACCAAGCCCTGACTTCCTGACAGGAAACGCAAAAAAACGCCAACCCCTCCGGACTGAGGAAATGGCGTTTTGTATTGAGACAATAATTCGGCTCAGTCGGTAAGGTCTTTGCAGTTTGCTGAGCAGTTCCTGCCAACGGAAGCGATTCCATTGTTGAGACCGGAATCGGTTTTATACATCTGGCTTTGGCCGATGACCTGCCCGTTGCCAGACTTGAGCACGAAGTATTTTTTCCCATCATTTGAGTCCTTGACTTCAAACTTGGATTCATCAGCACCATTTTTAGCAACTGAGGCAATCCCATTTTCACAGCTGGACTTGTCCTTGTAGGCTTGCCCACTAAGGATAATTTCACCGTTTTTGGCTTTCAGGCGAAAGTGATACTTCTGCGTTTTTTCACTTTGGTATAGTTCAAACATATTATTTTTAGGTGTTCATATTAACTTACACTACAAGTTATCAAGCCGCACGCGCCAAACAAGAAAAGACTTAGCCAAAATGACCCACGCTACTGATTACCCAGAACAGCATTCCACTTATCCAGATTGGCCTTTTGCGCAGCGAAGAGAGCATCCGTAGAATCGAGAATCTTAATCGACTTGATCGTATCCCCCATGACAATGCTATTCACCACGTCCTGTCCTTTCGTGACCTTTCCAAACACACTGTGTCTGCCATCAAGCCATGAGGTATCATTGTGGGTAATGAAAAACTGAGAACCGTTCGTTCCCGGGCCGGCATTTGCCATAGAGAAGACACCCGGACCAACGTGCTTGAGTTCAGGATGAAATTCATCAGCAAAACGATATCCCGGACCTCCCCTGCCGGTTCCCTGAGGGTCCCCACCTTGAATCATGAAATTCGGAATCACCCGGTGAAAGGTCAAGCCGTTGTAAAACCCTGTCTTGGCGAGATTGAGATAATTGGCCGCCGTCATGGGCACTTTGGATGCATAAATGGTCGCCTCGATAACACCCTTACTGGTGGTGATCTCAATGTGAATGTCCTTCACCTCCCCTGCTGCCTCTGTCTTGGATGCATCGCCGCTTGCCACACCCTCGTTCACGCTTGCCTTCTTCTCTTCGGCACAGGATGTCAGGCATCCGGCCAAAGCCATCATTAGTGTCAACCCGTAGGTTTTGATCGCTGGTTTCATGGAGCAATGAATTAAGCCTCTATTAGCCTGACTGCAAGCGAAGAGCGCATAAAAAATCCACCACTTTATTTAAGCAATCAGATGCGCCCCCCGGTCCGTGGCCATTTGAGGGTTATAATCACCCAAAGCACCTACTTGCCGTGGAAGTTGATGGTCGTTTTCTCCCTCTTATGATCGGTGGAGCCAAACTCTGCCTTGCGTGCACGGATGTAATAGCCCTTGGCGAGAGGATCGTCTCCATATTTCCATGGCAACAGCCGAACACTGTTGGCAGATCCTTTATCAAAACGAATTTTTGTCGAGGTACTGGCCGGC
>JBDQHQ010000039.1:0-12770 GCA_040264795.1 Akkermansiaceae bacterium
ACAAGGGCACGCCATGAGCTGGGCATGCCCGGTAAAATAGATCAGCTCAAGGATCATGTTATTATCTGTGGTTATGGTCCTGTAGGACAGAAATTACATGCTTCCCTCAGGCGCAATAACATCCGCTCCATCATTGTGGAGAACAATGACGAGACGGTGAAACAACTTCTAAAAACAGGCACCAAATGCCTTTTTGCCGACGCGAGACATAAAATTACATGGGAACTGGCATATATTCAACGGGCACGTGCAATCGCCTTTACCTTCCCACTCAAAGATGTGGTTATTTCCGCCCTGCCCATTGTCCGTGAGCTGTGCCCGGAAATTGTCGTCATTGCCAGGGCCAAGTTCAGCAGTGATGCGGAAGAACTTCAGCGAGCGGGAGTGAACCACATCCTACTTGATGAGGAGGAATGCGGTAAAGCCGTCGTCAGTACGGTGATGCGCTGCTTTAACGCAGACGAGGATGAATAACCAAAAAACTGACAATCTCTACTCGGATGACTTTTTACCTGAGTCTTTTTTAGCACCTGAGCCACTTTCCTTGGACTGTCCTTTCTTGTAGGATTCACTGCGGTAGTCTGTCTGGTAAAATCCTGAGCCTTTGAAGATAACCCCAGCTCCGGTTCCGAGCAACCGCCTCACCTTGCCTGAGCAGTCATCCTTGGGACAATCCTCTAATTTGCTGTCACTCATTCTCTGAAACACCTCAAAGACATGACCGCATTTTTCGCACTGGTAGTCGTAATTTGGCATAAGCTGGATGAGTATCGTGAATCTTGTGGCGCAGTAGTGTAACTGCTGAGCGCTGCTTAAACCTGTATGGGATACTGCGCAAGCAAGAAAGCCATTCCCGCAGGGGTATTAGCGGTCATCCTTTTACCCATCCTTTTTTGGACCTTGCCCATTCATCCTGAAATGATCACACCTTGACCAGCGTAGATTCATGCGTTATAAGTCGGCAAGCCGTTTTTATTCAACTCACCAGATAGTTCAAATAGATGAAATATCTTCTCTTCATCCGCCTCCCCATCCTTGGCCTCACATCCCTACTATTGAGTCAATGTATGTCTTACCAGACGTCTCTGAGTTCAATATCCGACCAATCCGGTTACCTTTCCGAGTACAGACCCAAGAATGACCTACCTGTCTCTGTGGGAGCCGCCTCCTACAAACCCGAGGGCTACTGGGATGGTGACGGTGTTGAAGGGAGGTCTAAAATCCGCATCGTTCGTGGTGAGCAAAAAGCCTACTTCTACAAAGATGAAGTTCTGGTGGGCATGACTCCTATTTCTACCGGAAATGATAAACACCCTACTCCTGCGGGCAGATTCCGCGTCACCGAAAAAGACATTGATTATGAATCCAAGACCTATGGCATCATCAAAAACAAAATCACGGATGAAGTCGTCAACAACAACGCGGACTTTCGCATTCACAAACCGGGGCCCAATGAGGTAGCCGTTCGTGCCCCAATGCCGTTCTTTATGCGTTTTAATCATGGAATTGGCATGCACACTGGTTTTCTGCCGGGATATGCAGCCTCTCATGGCTGTGTGCGCATGCCTGAGCAAATGGCTAAAAAGTTCTTTGAGAACGCAGAGCTGGGAACACCCGTCTTCGTTGAGTAGGATCCGCGTTATACTCCATCACCAATTCTCTACACCCACCCACATTCTCTATGGCTACCTCACTTGTTCTCACCGTTTGCGCTCATGATCGGCCAGGTGTCATGAAAGTCATCTCAAATACCGTTGAGCAATACGGTGGCAATTGGCTTGAGAGTCGCATGGCAAGGCTGGGTGGCCAATTTGCAGGTATTATCAGAGTGGAAACCAGTGAAGACAAACTGGAACTACTCAGCGAAGGTCTCAAATCCCTCACTGAGGAAGGCATATCAGTTCAGATTCATGGTCAGGGAGATTTATCAGATTACCCCTATACCCGTTGTTTACGCATTGATATATTCGGCAATGACAGGCCAGGGATAGTCAGCCAGTTAACTCAAGCCATATCCGAGGTGGGTGCCAATATTGAAGAACTCAACACGACTATCGAGAGTGCTGCCATGGCCGGGCACCCGATCTTCCGTGCCTCTGGAAGCGTGTGTGTGCCCAATGATACCGATGAACAGGTACTCATCGATGCGGTTGAAGATCTCAGTGACGATCTCAACGTGCAAATCGGCGTGGTGGCCTGAGTTCTCCCAACAAGGCACAAAAAAACTCCGATCACCTACTGGCAACCGGAGTTTGATCTTTTGGTGTGAGCAATTTACATCATGCCGCCCATGCCACCCATACCACCCATACCGTGGTCATGACCACCGGCAGCGGCTTCTTCCTTCTCTGGAATATCGGTAACCACACACTCAGTGGTAAGCAACAGACCGGAAATGGATGCTGCGTTCTGAAGTGCACTACGGGTAACCTTGGTGGGGTCAACGACACCGTCCTTGATCAGGTCAGTGTATTCACCTGTAGCAACGTTGTAGCCTTCGCTACCTGAAGCATTCTTGACGTGCTCGACAATAAGAGCACCTTCAAGGCCGGCGTTGGCAGCAAGCTGGCGAAGCGGAGCCTCCACAGCACGAGCAACAATGCCTGCACCGGTCTCTTCGTCACCGACGAGCCCAAGGTTGGTGATGTTTGCCTGGGCGCGGATGAGGGCGGTTCCACCTCCGGGAACAATACCTTCTTCCACAGCTGCACGAGTAGCATGCAGGGCATCTTCAACGCGAGCCTTCTTCTCCTTCATCTCGGTCTCAGTAGCTGCGCCAACGTTAATGACGGCTACACCACCTGCAAGCTTGGCGAGACGCTCTTGGAGCTTCTCACGATCATAGTCAGATGAAGTTTCCTCGATTTGTTTGCGGATCTGATTCACGCGGCCTGTGATGGCCTCGCTGCCGCCCTCGCCTTCGACGATGGTCGTAGCATCCTTGGTGATGGTAACACGCTTGGCAGAACCAAGGTCCTCAAGCTCAACATTCTCAAGCTTGATGCCGAGGTCTTCAGTAATGACCTTACCACCTGTGAGAATGGCGATGTCTTCAAGCATGGCCTTACGGCGGTCACCAAAGCCAGGAGCCTTGACAGCAGCCACGTTGAGTGTGCCGCGCAGCTTGTTCACCACAAGGGCTGCAAGAGCTTCACCATCGACGTCTTCAGCAATGATCAGCAAAGGCTTGCCAGTCTTGGCAGCTTTCTCAAGAAGAGGAAGCAGGTCCTTGAGGGAACTGATCTTTTTCTCGTTGATAAGAATCAGAGCGTCATCCAGGGATGCCTCCATAGCCTCAGCATCGGTCACGAAGTAAGGGCTGAGGTAGCCTTTATCGAACTGCATACCTTCAACCACATCGAGAGTAGTCTCAATTCCCTTGGCTTCCTCTACAGTGATGGTGCCATCCTTGCCTACCTTGTCCATAGCCTCGGCAATGATATTGCCGATTTCGGTGTCCCAGTTTGCGGAAACAGTTGCTACCTGAGCAATCTCAGATGTGTCAGAAACCTCTTTGGAGATTTCATGAAGCTGGGCAACGATGGCCTCGGATGCTTTCATGATACCACGCTGAAGCGAGATGGGGTTAGCACCTGCTGTTACGTTACGCAGACCCTCTTTGTAGATAGCCTCGGCAAGAACCGTAGCTGTCGTGGTTCCGTCACCAGCGATGTCTGATGTCTTGCTCGACACCTCACGAATGAGTTGTGCTCCCATGTTTTCATAAGGATCTTCGAGTTCGATCTCCTTGGCGACAGATACACCGTCTTTGGTAATTGTCGGGGAACCGAACTTCTTGTCGAGGATGACGTTACGGCCTGATGGCCCGAGGGTTGCTTTAACAGCAGCGGCAAGCTTTTCCACACCGCGTAGGAGTGCGTGGCGGGCAGCTTCGTCGAATTGTAATTGTTTAGCCATATTATTTTAAGTGGTAATAGTTGTTTGGTTGATTGGTTTTTAGCTCACGATACCAAGGATGTCGGACTCGGAGAGAATCAACAGATCCTGGCCGTCAACTTTGACGTCTGTTCCTCCGTACTTGGAAATGAGAACAGTGTCCCCTACTTTGACGGCAAACTCGATGGCCTTGCCATCTTCGTCTTTGCCACCAGTTCCAAGAGAAACAACTTCTGCTTCCTGTGGTTTTTCTTTTGCGGTATCTGGCAGGACGATTCCTCCAGCACTTACTTCTTCGGCTTCAAGACGCTTCACGAGGACGCGCTGTCCGATAGGTGTTATGGTTGCCATAGTTTTGTTATTTGGTTTTAGTTGGTTTGTGTTGTTTCAAGAAAAAGACCTGCCTGACCATGGTGGTCAGACAGATCCGGGATTGTTTATTCATTAGTCCTCGACGACTTCAGCATCGACCACCTTGCCTTTCGCTTGTTTCGGCTCAGAGGACTTGGGCTCATCGGCAGCACCGTTAACATCAGGTGCTGGACCCGCCTCAGCTCCGGCAGCGGCACCAGCGGCTTGAGCTGCCTGGGCTAGCTCCTGAAGGGAAGCTTCAAGATCACTGGTGGATGTTTTGATCGCATCGAGATCGTCGGCTTTGAGGGCCTCCTTGACTGCTTCAGCCTTAGCTTCAATGCCGGACTTGAGTTCAGCGGGGAGCTGTTCTCCGAGTTCGCCGAGCTGTTTCTCCACCTGGTGGACCAGGTTTTCAGCATTATTCTTCACTTCAACGACCTCAGCACGTTTTTTGTCCTCTTCCGCATGGGCTTCGGCATCACGCTTGGCCTTTTCAATCTCCTCATCGGAGAGACCGCTGGACCCCTCAATGGAGATCTTCTGCTCTTTACCGGAATTCTTGTCCTTGGCTGAGACGTGAAGGATACCATTGGCATCGATGTCGAATGTAACCTCAATTTGAGGTGTGCCACGTGGTGCGGCATCAATACCATCCAAGCGGAAGTTGCCAAGTAGCTTGTTGTCTTCAAACATCTTGCGCTCTCCTTGACATATACGGATGTCCACTGCTGGCTGGTTGTCTGCCGCAGTTGAGAAAATTTGTGACTTCTTCGCAGGTACTGTCGTATTGCGCTCAATCATCGGTGTGGCAACACTTCCCATCGTTTCAATCGAAAGGCTCAGAGGTGTCACATCGAGAAGCAGAACATCGGAAACATCGCCCTGAAGCACACCTCCCTGGATAGACGCTCCAATGGCAACTACCTCGTCAGGGTTGACTCCTTTGTGAGGCTCTTTGCCGGCGAGTTCCTGAGCAATCTCCTGAACTTTGGGCATACGCGTCATGCCTCCGACCAATACCAACTCATCGATATCACTGGCGTTAACTCCTGCTTCTTTCAAGCAATCAAGGACCGGCTTTTTGGTCCGATCAAAGAGCTTGTCTGTGATCTGCTCGAGCTTGGAGCGGCTGATCGTCGTCTGGATATGCTTGGGTCCATTTTGGTCCGCGGTGATGAAGGGCAGATTGATGTCATAAGTCTGTGCAGAACTCAGAGCTATTTTAGCCTTCTCGGCTTCTTCACGGATACGCTGAAGCGCATCTGGCTGGCCGGATAGATCCACGCTCTCATTGGACTTAAACTCCTCAACGATCCATTTGATAATGGCGTTGTCCCAGTCATCACCACCGAGCATGGTGTCTCCATCGGTTGCAAGCACTTCAAATACTCCGTCCCCAATTTCCAGAACAGAGATATCAAAGGTTCCACCCCCGAGGTCATAGACAGCAATTTGCTCATCAGATTTTTTGTCCAAACCATATGCCAATGAAGCAGCGGTAGGCTCATTGATGATACGGCGAACTTTGAGTCCTGCAATCTCACCTGCTGCCTTGGTGGCATTACGTTGAGAATCATTGAAGTAAGCGGGCACCGTGATGACAGCCTCAGTAATGGTTTCACCGAGTTTGGCTTCAGCATCACTCTTGAGCTTGCCCAAGATCATCGCTGAGATTTCCTGCGGCGAGTAAGTTTTCTTTTCTCCACCTGCTTCTACCTCGATGTGCGCATCGCCGTTATCAGCCTCAACCACTGCGTATGGTAGCTGCTTGTCCTCGTCACTGAGCTCAGAGAACTTGCGACCTATAAGACGCTTGGAGGAGAAAATGGTGTTTTTAGGGTTGGTTACTGCCTGGCGTTTGGCGGCTTGACCAACGAGACGCTCACCACTTTTGGTGAATGCAACAATCGATGGGGTTGTGCGTGCGCCTTCAGAGTTTTCCAATACTTGGGGTTCACCGCCCTCCATGATGGCCATGCAGGAGTTGGTCGTTCCAAGGTCGATTCCTAGTATTTTAGACATAATGATTAAATGGTTTGATGTTTCTTGTTTGCGCTTTGTAGCGTGTAGAATGGTTTTCTCTAAAGTGATGGGGCATTGGATAACGACTCCTGCCACACCCGTTTTGTTTTGTTGGCAAATTATCTTGCACATTACATGCCAACATAGACCCAATAAGCCTTAAGTGACTGTATAGGAGTGTCTTATGATATTTCACCTTCTTGCAGGGTGATGCTTACCATCCTTATTAGCGCCAAAATGTCGCACTTGCACCCCCAGCAATGAAGACAAGATGACTCACTGGGACAATAGGCGCATGACCGGCTTTGAATACCAGTGATTACCGCGCAAAAAAAAGCCACGCTAAGCGTGGCTCTGGTAGCTAAGAGTGAGCTGCTTTGAGTGATATACTCCGATCTACGAAGTCAGGGAAGCGATGTCTATTACTTGAAATCTTCGACTACCTCGGGAGCTGGGCTGTGGACCGCAGCAGCTGCGGCTGGGGCATTACCACCGTCTGGCAGCGGTGCAAATTTAGGAAGAGGCTTCAGCTTGGGAACTGCATCCTCACCACTACAACAACCACATGAGGACAAGGCAACCGCACCAAGGGCGAGAAGAGGCATAACAAAGAATTTAGACATGTTCATAATATAGGGTGATAATTACCAACTGATTATGAAGCGTAAAAGATTGTATGACAAGGAGAAAGAGAACCAAAAAAAGATGGGTTAGACTGAACTAACCCATCTTTGTAAGTTTTAAGCTTTGAAATGAAGCCCCACTACTTGACAGATAAATCCACCATTGGTGCGGGGGCCACTTGAGGCTCAGGTTGCGAGCCACAAGATGCACTTAGTGCAAGGCCTGCGGCAGCAGCAAGAATGATAGCGATTTTCATAGCTGATATAATTTTTGCGTTCTACAGTCTTTGCACCAGGCAATCATTACTTGGCTGCAGGCACTTCAACTGGAGCTGGAGCCTCTTGCTGGCAAGAACAAGAAGCAGCTACCATGAATCCACATGCTGCGGCGGCGATTGCGATAATTTTAACGATTTTCATATTATAACTTAGTTTGTTTTAGTTCGTATTTTGTTCGAGAAAGGACTGATGTGCCCTGTCAACACTTTGAATACTATGAAATGGGCTACATCTTGCAAGATGTATTGCAAAAAAATAAGACACAAGAAATTGGCATGATCATGTGATAGGCAAAAAAAGCTGCCGCGCAGCTGCAACCCATAGCCGTTAATATGAGTCCGTCCAGGGCCACGATGTCTATCAGACATCTACTTTTGTGTTATTTTTTTTCGATGGCGATCATGGTGATATCATCCATCTGAGGTTGATCACCCGCAAATCGGGCAACCTCATTACGTATTGATTCAACCACTGTCTCAGCCCCCAATGCAGCTGAGCTGAGAAATTCAGACTCAAGTTTCTCAAGGCCGAATTCACGATCATGCTCATCGACCGCCTCACAAACTCCGTCAGTATGGAGCAGCAAACAATCCCCAGTTTGCATTTCAATTTCCATGTCCTTGGTAACGCGCTCGAACACATCACCTGCATCGATACCAATCGCTAATCCGGGAGGTTTGATGACCTCAATACTCCCTGTGCTTTGTCTATATATAAAAGGGGCATCATGGCCAGCACGCGCCATGCGCAATTTCCCGCTGTCATTTTCCACGACAACATAAATCAAGCTGACAAACATATCCTCTCTCACATCCGGAAAGAGATGTCTGTTCACCAGCCCAAGGGCCTCCGATGGGCTCGCCGTTGATCTGGCCGTTAAACGTAATACACTGCGGCACATAGCCATCAGAAGACCCGCGGGAACACCTTTACCAGTGACATCGGCAATCACAATACCCGACCTATTTTCAGGCAGCTCAATGAAATCAAAATAGTCGCCACTAATCATTCTTGCGGGAGTGTTACTACCATAGACTCTGAATCCCGGTATGTGCGGCTCTCCCGATGGCAGCAGAACATTCTGGACTTCCCTCGCGGTGCGCAGCTCATCATCCATCTTGCGCTTTTCTGTGAGTTCTAGGTGAACCATGGCATTACCCATGGCGAATGCTGACTGCTCGGAAACAGACCTGAACACATCATAGTCATTGTCAGAAAACGCACCGTTTTCGTGCCTCCGCACCACCGCTACCACACCAATGTTACGACCACCGTATTGAAGTGCTGACAACATCACCGCTACATCCTCTTCGAGTTTATATGAGGATGAAGCAATAGAGTCATGATTTTTCAGGCTTACGACATGCATACTCGCCTCTGTGCGGATTACTTTCCCCATCAAGCCCTCCTCAGCATTGACTCTGGCCAGCATGAGATGGCTCAACAAAGCACGGGGATTGGACTTCAACTGTTCATTAATTTCTGCCGGCACAAGCACCAGCGGCGGGCAGTGGCGTGAGATGTATTTGGGCACGAGCTGTGTTCTATCCTCACTGAGGAGATAAATAAGCCCCCCGTCAGTGTTCAGAACCTCTCCGAAACCCTCCACAATTTCCCGGTAAAGTTGAGCCGGAGTGATGTCTTTCTCAATAGCCTCCCCAAGGTGGTGAAGAAAATCAAACATCCGCATTTCTTCACCAACGATATCATCTCTTTCTTGTTGGATCTTTTTAAGACGCAGAACAGTGAGGCGCCAGAGAGTTACTGTAATCAGTAATACAATGAGCAAGGCGGCTGCCGCCAGATAACCTGAATCCAACATCGAAAAAGTGTGAGTAAGGGGGAGGTGATAGTTGGCAAATATCAGAAGGTCAGCAAGTATAAGTTATGTGGGTTTCGACTGACCGGGTAAAGAAGGGTGAGCTGGTTATTTATCGTCCTGTTCTTTGGCTTTAACTTCAGCCTCCAAATAATCCAGAACAGTACCAAATTTCCGGGTATTACGATCATCTGCTTCACAGAGCTTGCGGTGAGCATCAAGAACATGAACCCCCTGCCCCAAGTTTTCATCACTCGCTTTGCAGGCAACCAATTTAGAGCGGACATTTTCCTTGGAGTCTTGCCAGTTTGCCTCCTGGGGATCTATCTCCATGAGTGCATCAAGACCCAAATCCTCCAGTGATTTACGATTACGCTCACTGGGTTCTGCAACTTGTAGTTTGCCCCCTGGCAACTTCATCAACCTCATTGCAAGACCTGCCATCGTTCCCATGAAGGTGGAGTCCATGCCTTTACACTCTTCTAAATCAACCACAATACAGCTCACCCCTGCATTGATCTCTTGCTCGCACCAATCCTTAAGCATCGGACTGTTGACAAATGAGCCCTTACCTTCACAGCGAATCCAAGAGAATTCGTTTTCATGACACGCTGAAATTGAGTATTCCTCACTCACAATCCCGATAAATAAACTAACACCTTAACGATGGATTAACCTATCCCAAATAGGCCCAGTGGTCAACTATAAGAGATGTTAATTTGGGAAACCATAAAGCCTGTCTGCGAGCTCTCACCTTGTTGAGATCGGAAATCGAGTTCCTCCCTCACCCCCCGAGACGATGTCCTTTAGTGCTGATGGTTGCCTACCACTGGCAATGACTGTCTCAACCCCGGCATCGAGTGCATACTTTACCGCCTCAAGTTTGGAAGCCATTCCCCCGATGGAGAATTTTCCATGATCGCTCCTGACATGCCCGGAAACACTCTCAATATCTCTGACCTCACTCATAACAGTGCCGTCGTCACACTGCAGACCCTCCACGGTACTCAGCATGACAAGCAAGCGCGCGTTCAAAAGTCTTGAAACCCTGGCTGAAAGCATATCGTTATCCCCTACTCTAAGCTCCTGCACAGCTACCGTGTCGTTCTCATTGATAATGGGCACAATATTTTTCTCCTCCAGCAAACGATGAAGCGTATCCATAATATGGCTACTTGGGCGTTCATGATCGAGATCTGATGCGGTCAGCAAAATCTGGGCAACATTGAGTCGAAACTTCTGGAATAAATTCTCATAGGCATGCATCAAGCGGGTTTGCCCGACCGCAGCACAAGCTTGGCGTGAAGCCGTGTCCTCTGGATACCCGCCTAAGTTCAATGCCGAGACACCAGCACCGACGGCACCACTGGAAACCATCACACATGGCACCCCTGATGCCACCAATTCGGAAATCGAAGTGACCAAGCGCACCAAGGACGCTTCGTCGAGGGTGCCGTCTTTTTCCGATGTCAAAACACCCGTACCGATTTTGATGACTACGATTTCGCGTTCCATAATTTAATCCCTTAGCTGACTGATGCTATACGAATTGCCTGACAAACAGCAGGAAAAACCTGTTTTTTACGACTTACCACACCAGGTGCCTGAAATACACCGTCTTTACCTCTCTCAAAATCAAGCGCTTTGATGATTGCTGTATTACCACTGGCCAGCAGAACACTGTGGTGGCTGTTGATGTCAGTCACGATCAGCAGGGCCAAATCGTATCCTTTGACATCAATCAGGGCATCCAGCGCTGCAGAAAGTCCATCCTTACAACCGGCAAACAGATCCAAGCCTGACTCCTCAACATGAGAAATACTCACTCGCGCACCATTCTCCTCGAAAACCTTGCGGTCGGCATTGATCGCATCCTCTGCGCTGTTGTGAGCAAGTAAGGAGCCTGATGCAAAAAAATCGTGGGTAAACTCGGCCGCATTCACCGATGCAATGTCACATAACCACTCAAGGATTTCCCGATCCAAATCGGTAGTGGTGGGCGAGGTAAGATTCAAGGTGTCAGACACCATTCCAGCTATCAGGCAAATGGCTACACCCTTGGGGATATCGATTCCTGCGTATCTATACTCACGGGCAACAAGGGTGCTCGACGAGCCCACAGGCTCATTGATGTATCGAATGGGTTCACGTGACACAAGGTCACCAGCGAGGCGGTGATGATCAATAACCTCGATGACTTCTGCGCTTTCAACCCCCTCGACTGCTTGTGAATACTCATTGTGATCAACTAAAACCAAGCGAATACGGGGCGGGTCAATCAAGTCTGATTTTGAAATAACACCCATCAAACCATTGTCTCCGGGGTTAATGACGGGAAAGAGGTCCTGTTTAATAGAAGCTAATCCGTCCCTGAGAACCTTGACGGAATCATGAGCCATAACCCTGATGATATCATCATCAAGCGCATGACTCACCATTCTGGAGCATCGGATGAGTTTGGATGCCGTTGCAGTGTCCTGTTGGCATTTGAGAATAACCACCCCTTCACGCTCGGCAGTTTGAAGGAGGTCGTCAGCTACCTCAAATCCCCCCGTTACTACTAACATACATACACCATGCTCAATCGCTGTCTTCTGCACAATGGGCCGATCCCCGCAAATCACAACATATGAGCCAACATCCCCTTCTTCACTCGCGAGCTGCAGGCGCCTTTGAACCGTATCCACACTGGATGCCCCAACCAGCTGAACAATTTCCCTCTCGCCCGGTAACAACTCTGCCCCTGCGACATCAGCCCCTAGCGTGACCGCCATTTTTTGGGGGCAAGCAATCATCCGCCTCACCGATTCAGGATCGGTATCAATGGGCATGAGCAGCTGTAGCAGATCCAAGTATTTCAACAGACCACAGAGCTGGTTGTTCGAGTTCACCACCGGGATACTTCTAACCTTGGCAGAAAGCATCAGTTGGTAAGCCTCCAGAAAGGTGGCGTCATCATTGACTTTAACAACCTCTCTGCGGCATATCATTTCAGCGGTTGCGCTAACATCATCGAGCAAGAGTGGCTTTGGCATCCCCACCTTGTCGAGCACCCAGGCAGTCCTTGTTGGCACACTACCACAACGAGCCGGGAGAGCTTCACCATATCCTTTCTTCTGTAATAAATCTGCGTAGCCAATTGCAGAGCATATGGCATCAGTGTCAGGATTCTTGTGCCCTATCACATAGAGCGGCATGTTAGATGAATTCGACATGTAAAACAGGGGGTGGATCATTTCCCATCAAACCCAGCTTGGCAATACCCGGATGAGACATTTATCGAGTCAGAGCAGTATCAATTCTCCCACTAAAAAGCATTATTCACGATATTGACTTCTGCCTGCTGACCATCTGAAAGAATCACTTCGACAACATCAAATCTCCAAACCAGATCGCGCCTCCCGAGTAGCTTGAGCCATGCATTTGCCCCTCGCTCAAGAAGCTCCTGTTTGTCACGGGTTACAGCCTCAAGTGGCCTACCATATCCTTTCTTGGTCCGGGTCTTCACTTCCACGAAGCTGAGTGTATCACCATCACGAGCCACGATATCAATCTCCCCGCCTCTGGGCCCTCGGTAATTTCGGTAGAGTATTTTGCGACCATTCGCCACCAGATAATGAGCCGCGATATCCTCCCCCAGATTGCCGATTTCCAAGTGAGATATTTTTTTCCCATCCGCGTCGGTAATACGGCACGGACTATTAAGACGCCGGCTAAAACGCTGTGTCAGGAATGAACGGATGGCTATCATGGTTCAGAGCAGCCCCTGCTAGTCA
>JBDQHQ010000040.1:0-12761 GCA_040264795.1 Akkermansiaceae bacterium
AAGATCCTCGATGTCCACGATCTCCATCTTTGCTTGCTCCTCGTCGCTAAAGTCTTCATCATGATACCACATCAGCTGCCGGAAAAAGTCGCTATTTTTGCAAAGAAGAGTTTTTTCGGTGGGGGTGGCCTTGGGTTGATGAAAATCGCCTCACAGGGCAAGAAGGATCCTCTGAGTGCCATGATGGCTGTGGAACAGGAGTTGGCCAAGGACCCTCATGACGACCAGGCAAATGATATTCTCTATGACTGCGCGATGCGACTCAATATGCTGAACACGGCTGCTTATGCCCTGGAAAATGTGAGATTGAGTGCATCCGCAAACACTGCCTTGCTACACAAACTTGCTGAGCACTATCTCGCACGTGATTTTCCTGACAAAGCGGCAGACGTATACAGCGACATCATCAAACTTGATCCCAGTGACACGGATGCCATCAAGGGTGGCAAGGATGCAACAGCCCGGGCATCGATGAAGAAGCAGAACTGGGAAGATGCCAAAGGATTTCGCGATGTGATGAAGGACTCAGAGCAGGCGGCTCAGTTAGAGGCTGCTAACCGGGCGGCGATGACGCGCGAGCAGATGCAGGAAAAATTAGTCGATCTCAATGAGAAGTTTGCTGCAGACCAGAAGAACCTTTTGCTGACAAAAGAAATAGCCAATATCTACGAGCAACTTGAAGATTGGACCAACGCGCACGCATTCTATGCTCATGCTTATGAGCTCAGCAGCATGGATGTCGCACTACAAAGCAAAGCCGCCTACATGAAGTCCAAGGCAGCCGAATGGGATCTCGCTCAGCTCAAAAAAGCTTCTGATGAGGACCCTGAGAATGTTGAGCTGCGCCAAAACTATGAAACCATGCTCAAAGAGCGCACGGCCCAGCAAGTAAAAGACTCCAGAGAAAGGGTGGAGAGGAACCCTACCGATCCACAACTGAGATATGAGCTCGGTCTAGCACTCTATAATTCCGGTAACTACAGTGATGCCATCCCGCACCTCCAGCAAGCGACCAGAAATCCTCATATACGAACCCGCGTCTTGCTGCTGCTCGGTAAGACTTTCCGAGCCAAGGGGATGTATGATCTTGCCATCAAGCAATTGTCCGATGCTCTGGATGATTTGCATGGTATGGATGGTACCAAGAAAGAGGTGCTGTATGAAAAAGGGCTGGTCCACCTTGATATGAACGACAAGGTTGCAGCACTAGAGAGCTTTAAGCAGATCTATGAGGTGGACTACGGCTACCTGGATGTTGCGAAGCGTGTCGAGGAGTCCTATAGTATGTAAGCCTGCTGCTTCTTTGGAGGCAGTTTGCACACTATGGGTTCATCATACTATTTGCAAACTCCCGCCACATCAGGCGGGTAATGTGATAGTGGATAAGGTCATCAGGCTCAGCCCTGTCAGGTTTTTCCGGTAAGGGTGAGAAGTTCGTCGTTCTTGCCAGCTGGCTGCGAATGAGCTCGTAGGTTCCGCTCTGAATCTTGTCTCTCAGTTCGCTCACATCAGCGGGGTCTGCCATGAATGAGACGGGGTCCGTATCTATACTGCCAGTCTGCTGTGTTTTACTTTTCTTTGAGACCCAGAGCGCAACAGGAACAGATTTTGTCTCATCACCTGAGTGTTTGCCAAGAGACAACTGGGTTTTAACACTTAGGATGCCGCCCGAGGCGGCGTTTATGCTCTCTGCTGCTTCTTGAAGCGCTTTCTCCAGATGCTCCTTAACTTTGACACTGGCTCCTATGTGTAAGGTGAGTGGAATTGCATCATTAAGATTCGTGTTCGAGGGTGTTTGGTCTGCTTTGAGTCTTCTGATTGCTTCAATAGCTAGTTGGCGATCGAGTGCATTTGGATTGGCCATATCAACAACACGCTCCCAGGCCAGTAAAGCATGCTGCGGGTGTTCGGTTGATTCAAGATGCCGGGCGAAGCTGATCAGGAATTCAGCCCCTTTGGTTCCCATAGTACCATATTCAGACAGAGAAGGTTCTTGATCTGACTTGATTTGGGGAAATGCATCACGCTGCTTTTTCAAACGGTTGATGACGACATCCTGGAGATCTTTGTTGCTGGAGTTTAGTGCCCCGGCTGAGGCATCAGGTGCGCTGAAAATATGAGGTTTGCTTTTTTCCCATTGCTCGGTGATTTGCACATACTCTTCAGGCGTGGGTGCCTTGGAGAAATCCATGTGTCGAGTACCGATGAACCATGTCGTCAGTGCGACGGATATAGACAGGGTGACAACGGCTGGAATGGAAACATACATTATCTGAAGTGTTAACAACTTGGGTATCGGATTCTATGGTGAATCGCTAGTTCCTGACACAAAAAAAGCCACCTGATTAGGAGGCTTTTTGAAAATGAAATGTGCGTAGAACACAAATGAGGCTAATCGCTCTGGTTGGAGTCGGCAGGCTTGACGTAGAGTGCACTCTTGCCAATACGGTCACGTAGGTAATTGAGTTTGGCGCGTCTGACCTTGCCGCGGCGAGTGACCTCGATTTTAGCAACACGTGGTGTGTGCAGAGGGAAAACACGCTCCACTCCTACACCGGATGAGATTTTACGCACAGTGTAAGAGGTGTTGAGACCACTTCCTTTCTTGCTGATGCAGAGGCCAGCAAAAATCTGGAGGCGCTCTTTTCCGCCCTCAACCACGCGAGTGTGGACTTTCAGGCTGTCTCCGACGTTGAAGTCTGCGACGTCTTTGAGCTGTTCGTTTTCGATTTTGTCGATGATGTTCATGATTACCTCGGGTTGGGAAATTTTTCGGAAATCCGCCTTGGCTGAGCCTTGAAGGACTCGGCGGGCGGGAGAACTAGCTCATTCCATATGGGATTGCAACTGTTTTTCGAAGAATAATGCTGAAAAATGATCGTTAATCACCCATTTTTCGTCGTTGAATTTATTCTTGTTTGTAATCAAGCCGCTCACCGACGGGTAATCCGAGGTCACTCTAGATGACTCATGATGAATGCCTCAATGGAAATAGTGTCAGGCAAGCAGCGCTTGCTAATGGGGCATGTCCTTGCTAAGTGGACCTCACGATGCAGTTGGGCTTAGCTGAGACCAGAGACGCTTTTCACTGGCAACACCTTGTAGCTTGGCTGGGGGGAATGTTGTGTTTCATGGCGCCTTTTGTTCACGGCTGGGAATTGGTGTTTCTCAATGCACCCTTGCGTCACGGCGCAGGAAACTTCGGGTTCAACCTTCTCAGTGGCATTGGCCTAGCATCGTTAGGCGCGATCATTGCCGGTTATTGGTGGAGATTAGGCAAGTGGCTATCTGGTAAGCGTGACAAGCTGATCTCAGTTTTTGCAGTTTTGCTATTGGGGCTAGGTTTGCTGGGACTCTATGATGCAGGATTGCAATCAGTATATCCTTATTTAGTCGTGGGGCTGATGTTTTCAGCCATCATTTTCGCACTATGTAGCCGAAATGTGAGAAAGCGCGAATGCTTAAGGTGGAGTCCGGTTTTAGGTTGGTTGTGCAAAAAGAAAGGGGTTAATGTCGTCTTTTTTCTTTTGTTGCTTATCACCCTCGCGGCGAATGACTTTAGCTTGGTTGCGAGTATGGATTGTAACTTGAGTGAGAAGCTTAGTATTTTTACTGGGCGTGTCTTCACTCATATGTTTTTGGTGTTGTTGACCTGCATGTGGACCGAGCTCGTGATGGGATCTGCCCCTCGTTATTTACGCTGGAGCCCATGGTTGATTTTATCGATTGTGCCAGTTTTAGTAATTCTTGATCAATTGCTTGGTTTGACATGGAGCCGGACTTTGTTTGATGTCGTCAACTCCCTGACATCGTCTGGCAGCCTGGATTTGGCAGTTGAGCTTGAAACCAGCGGTTTGGACATTGGGCCAGTGGGCGCCTGGCTCGTTGTGATAAGTGTTTATCTTCTCGCACTTGGTGTTGCTTCTTTATGTTGGTTAATCTCACGGAAGTTAGGGATGGGCTTGTCAATGGGCTTCTGCCTGGTCTTAACAACTATTTGCTGGCTGGCAGTAGTCACGGAACAAGGGCTGGGTTCACAGTGGAAAAGAGTTCCGGTATGGCAGGAGGAGAGAAGGCATTTCGATTTGCACGTGGGCTTGTTTGCCCCGCCTCAAGGCCTGGGGACATACCGGGTGGTCTTTCACGATGGCCAGGCTGACTATGCTCAGGCGGCACCATCACTTGGTAAGAAGCCGGACGTCTATATTTTCATTTTAGAGAGTGTCCGCAGTGATGCTATCAGGCCGGATATTGCTCCATTCATGAGCCGCTTCCGTGATGAGGAGTGTCAGCCTTTCAAGCGCACTTGGGCAGTATCAAACGCTACCCATCTCTCATGGTTCGGGCTGTTTCATAGCCGCGTGCCTGTTTTCTGGCGGGAAGCCATGGAAGAAATTTCTCAGCGGGAGCAATTTCAAGGTGCGTATCCTCTGCAGCAGTTGAAGCATGCCGGTTATGAAATCGAGGTGCGTGCCGTTTGTGATCTTGGTTACAAGGACTTTGGTTTTTCTAACTTTGGTTATGAGAAGAATTTATTACACGTCTTGGAGCAGGCTCGGGGTGGCAATGAGCTTTCAAAGCTCAACATTGCTGAGCGTGAGGTGGTAACCATGGAGAAGCTGCGTGCGGCAGTGCTCTCCCGCCCCGACGGGGGGTTATACATCACGGCACTGGACGCGCCCCATTATAATTACTACTGGCATGAGGATTTCGACCCTCCGTTCAAAGAGTATGATGAGGATACCCAATTCCCCTTGAATCCTAGTGAGGAGCAGATCCAGAAAGTGGTGAACCGCTACTGGAACTCGGTGGCATGGGTGGATACGCAAATCGAGCAATTCTGTAGGTTTCTCAAGTCGCAAGGCCGTTATGATGATAGCATTATCATTATCACGGGAGATCATGGTGAGGAATTTCAGGAGCAGGGCAGTTGGTTTCACTGTTCCTCATTGAGACCGGAGCAAATTGAAGTGCCAATACTCATCAAGTGGTCCTCCAACAAGGAGAGAGGCCAGGTGTGTATGGACGCTAACCACATAGATATCATGCCCACTTTGCTGCACGCCCTGGGCATGCCTGCCGGCACTTACAGCAAGCTGGCTGGCAGGAATTTGTTGGCAGGAAGAGCAAGCCAGACTTCGATATCAACCACAGCCTATGCCGGCAAAAGTCGTGAAACCATGGTCATGCACCGTGATGGGTATGAGGCTGTTTTTTACTGGGATCGCTATTGGGAGTCACTGGTTCCCGCCCGTATCGTTTTGGAGAGGCTTACAAACCCGGAAGGGGAACTTATCCGACTCAAGGATGCTAGCGCCTATGCTGAGCAATTAAAAACTCTGTTCCCGGATGCCTTTGGGCGTTTTTTCAAGTCCATGGAAGTGATTTCAAAATAAACACACCAAGGGGCTAGAAAAAGCAGAGCCTGATGCCCGCAATTGCGGCGAAAATGATCACGGTCATTTCAAAAGCTCTCTGGGAAATGAGAGTGATGAGCCTGTGGCCACTCCACACACCTACGGCAATTACCGGGCTGAGTATCAAGTTGCTCATCAAGCTTTGTGTGGTGATCAGGTCCAGGCCTGCGCCAAGAGGAAGTTTGAGGATGTTGATAATGAGAAAAAAACGGGCGCCTACACCTATGAGCTCCATCTTTTCCATGCGCCGGGACACCATGTAAATTTGCATAATGGGGCCGGCCGCGTTGGCGAGTACGGTAGCCACACCTCCGGCAGTTCCACAGAAGAAACCGAATTTTTTGGTGCAGGCGAGGGCAAAGAACTTTTCAGGCTCCAGACGCTTGGCGAGCTGAGTGAAAGTCATGGTCAGGATGATGCCGCCAATGACCCTGCGCATAGCATCATTATCCAGATTGCCAAGTATGGTGACTCCCAATGCCATGCCGACTAATGCCGGCCATGTCAGGCGCCAAACAGATTTCCAAGAGGAGTATTTTCGAAACGCCGGGTAAACCAGAAGATCAGCGATAATGAGCATCGGTAGGGCAAAACCGAGTGATTCCTTGGCACCCAGCAGATCTGCAAGGATAAATACAGAGATCAAGGAAATGCCTGAGAAGCCTGCCTTGGATACGCCTATGCAATAGGCAGCGATGGTCACAAGAATCCATGCTGTTGCCCCATCAGGCATCGTTAAGAACATATTGGGAATATGCTCAGCTTAAGACAATCTTTTCAAGGATTCGTCATTGGAATTTATCAGCGAGAAGCTAGAACAACTCCGCCATGTCAGATAAAAAACCTGTAGTTCTGATTATTCGTGACGGTTGGGGTGTCAATCCCGGCGGGAAGGAAACAGCCCAAAAGGACGGAAATGCCGTGCTTCTGGCTGATACACCCTATCATGAGATTCTTTGGTCCACTTATCCGAAGGGCTTCTTAAGCGCCTCAGGGGAAGATGTAGGCTTGCCTGATGGTCAGATGGGAAATTCTGAAGTGGGTCACCTCAACCTGGGTGCCGGCAGAATCGTATATCAGGATCTTACCCGCATTAACAAATCCATCAAAGATGGTGAGATGCTTGATAACCAAGTTCTCAAAGAAGCCTTCGCCAAGGCTCAAGATGGCAAGACCGTGCATTTTATCGGACTGGTTTCCGATGGTGGAGTGCACAGCCATCAGGATCATTTGGTTGCCCTCTGCAAAATGGCCAAGGCCAATGGCTGTGACAAGATTATGGTGCATGCCATCACCGATGGTCGTGATACCTCACCGACCGGGGCTGAACACTATCTTGAGTATGTGGAAGATGCGATTGCCGAGTCCGGTGCACGCATTGCTACCGTGATCGGTCGTTACTACGCGATGGATCGGGACAAGCGCTGGGACCGTAACCAGATTGCATGGGATGCCATTGTTGAAGGAAAAGGAGAGGCCCGAGATGTTCTGACCAGCGAGGCCGTCGCGGAAAAATACAAGCACGATAAAACCGATGAGTTTCTGCTTCCGATGACCTTCTGTAAGCATGATGAGCGCCGTATTAATGACGGTGATGTCGTGATCTGGTTCAACTTCCGTGCTGATCGTGCCCGCCAAATTTCCGATGCCTTTCTCAAGCCGGAATTTGACGGTTTTGATACCCACGGAGCCCCCAAGGTTCACTACGTAACACTGACCGAGTATGATGAAACCTACGGAGTTCCTGTAGCCTATGGGCCCGAGGAGCTCAAAAACGTGCTTGGTGAGGTGGTTGCAGCTGCCGGTAAAACGCAGATGCGTATTGCTGAGACGGAGAAATATCCGCACGTCACCTACTTCTTTAATGGGGGTAAGGAAACACCCAATGAAGGGGAGGATCGTTATATCGTGCCCTCACCCAAAGTCGCTACCTACGATCTTCAGCCTGAAATGAGCGCGCCTGAAGTCATGGATAAAGTAGTGGAGCAGCTCAAGAATTATGACCTCTGCATTCTGAACTTTGCCAATCCTGACATGGTGGGGCATACAGGTGTTGTCGAAGCTGCCATCAAGGCATGTGAAACCATCGATGAGGGTGTCAGGCGTGTTTCCCAAGAAGCTCTTCGTCTTGGGGGTAAACTTCTGATTACTGCCGATCATGGAAATTGTGAGAAGATGATTAATGAAGATGGCTCGCCCCACACCGCGCACACCACTAATCTTGTCCATGTTATTTATGTGGCTCAAGACCACAACGATTACGAAGTGAAGGATGGTATCCTGGCAGATGTTGCACCGACCTTGTTGGACATGATGGGCGTGGAGCCCTCGTCCGAGATGACCGGTAAAAGTCTGCTGAAGAAAAAGTAGCAGATCGAGGAGCAGGGGCAAAGAGGAGGAAAATGGTACACCCGAAGGGATTCGAACCCCTGGCCTCCTGATTCGTAGTCAGGCGCTCTATCCAGCTGAGCTACGGGTGCACACTTGACGCCAAACAGCGTGGGCGGAAAAAGCCATAATACCGCGTCCTCGTCAAGCTAACGCTGAAAAAAACTTTGTTTTCAGGCTAGTAGTGGGATGCGTGTGTGACATGTCCTCGGGTATTGCCTTGTCAGCAGCGGTTGCGTGATGGTACTACGTCCGGCTCAGGGTAGTGAAACTGTTTCCCCTCGTAATTGCGAAGGGTAATACCGTGCTCGTCATTTTTGACCACGTAATCAGGGTTGATAGGTATTTTGCCGCCGCCTCCGGGACCATCAATGACATACTGTGGAATGGCATAACCAGTGGTGTGTCCGCGCAGGCCCTCGATGATTTTGACACCTTGCCCAATACTCGTGCGGAGATGTGAGGATCCCTCAATGAGGTCGCATTGGTAAAGATAATAGGGACGCACCCGGCACATGAGGAGTTTGTGGACGAGCTCTTTTTGGATTTGAACAGAATCATTGACGCCCTGAAGCAGGACTGACTGGTTGCCCATGGGAATGCCGGCATCGGCCAGACGGCCAAGGGCCTCGCGGACTTCTGTGGTCAGCTCACGTGGGTGATTGGCATGGATGGAGATGAAAAGGGGGTGATACTTGCTGAGCATCTTACAGAGCTCGGGCGTGATTCTCTGTGGAAGAAATACCGGGATACGTGTGCCAATGCGGATGAACTCAATGTGGGGAATGGCATGCAGGCGTGAGAGGATACGCTCAAGGCGATTGTCAGAGAAGAGCAGGGCATCACCCCCCGAGATCAGTACATCGCGAACTGTTTTTGTCTTTTCGAGATAGTCGAACGCAGCTTCCCACTGGGTTTCGAGCTTTTGATCCGAGACACCTGAGACCACCCTGCTTCGTGTGCAGTATCTGCAGTAGGCCGCACAGCGGTCTGTGACCAGGAAGAGAACGCGGTCAGGGTAACGGTGCACGAGCCCCGGAACAGGCATGTGGCTATCCTCTCCGCAGGGGTCGGACATTTCAGCGGGGTCAGTGAGGGTCTCCTCAATACGCGGAATCATCTGCCGGCGGATAGGGCAGTTGGGGTCATCCTTGTCGATAAGGTTAAAGAAGTGCGGCGTAATTGCCATGGCGAGCTTGTTGCCTGAGAGCAGAACACCCGCCCGTTCCTCCTCCGTGAGTTCAATGTGCTGCTCCAAGGCACTTAGCGAGGTGACACGGTTCTTAAGTTGCCACTTGTAGTCCTGCCAAAGATTTTGGTCTGCATCAGGCCAAAATCCGGGAGCGTGGGATTGAAAGGGATTGGATTCGATGTTGGGCATCTCAACGGATTCTAGGGGTAATTCATTATTTGTCAAAAGAGTCCCTCATCTTTTCTGCTATGCTTTTTTGTATTTGGAGTTTGGAGTTTTGGCTTAGCACGGCTAATATGAAGCTGATGTTCTCGCAGGCGCTTCACGATATTTCCCGGCCAAGCTGTCTTGCTATCATTGCCGAGTTGAAACGCTCAGGGGGGATGGCTATACCCGAATTGGCGAAGCTGCTTGATATGAGCTACATGGGGATCAAGCAGCACTGCATACGCCTCGAAGAACAAGGATACCTCAAGGCATGGCGCGTGCCCAGAGTCGAGGTCGGCCGGCCGCAAAAGCTCTACAAGCTCACCAAAAAGTGTGATGAGCTTTTTCCTGATGGAGGCTTGAAGTTAGTCTTGGACCTGCTCGAGGGAGTAAAGTCTACCTTTGGGGAGACTGCCCCGGAGAAGCTGCTCTACCATTATTTTGAGAGAGAAAGAGACCAGTGGGTGAAGTCTGTTAAGCCGGGCAAATCGCTGGTGGAAAAAGCGACAAGGTTTGTCGATGCGAGGATCAAGGCGGGTCACTTTTGTCATTGCAGTTACTCCGCGGAGACGGGGTTTATTATCGAAGAATATCATCACCCGCTCAGCGAGGTGTTCAACCAATATCCGGGTTTGAAACTCATGGAGACGCGGATGATCGAGCAGGCACTGGGCACGAAAGTGACTCGAAAAGAAGACAAGGGGAGTCAGGGGGTCAAGTGCACGATCTATCGAATTGGCACTTTGGGTTAATTATATAAGGCGCTTGCACTCCTCCTTGCCTGCGGCAACACCGTCGTCCGCTGTAGAGCTTGCGTTGATTCGCAGGCTCCGTCAGCCTGCTCACCCCTTCGGGGCACGTCGCTTTGCTCCTGTCCAAAAGCCCTACAAGCCTTCGGGCTTTTTCCTCCTTGCCTGCGGCAACACCGTCGTCCGCTGTGGGGGGCTTATTCGTCTGTCCGCAGAAAAGGTTTGAAGTCTTGGGGCTGAGGTTTGAAGATGCGCGCGACGATGAACACCTTTTACAATGCCTTTGATACGGAGAGGATGGAGGACTGGGGAAGCGGGGGAGATGATTTCCGCACGCCTTTTCAGGTAGACCGTGACCGGGTATTACACACACCTGCATTTCGCAGGTTGCAGAGCAAAACACAGGTATTCTGGAGTGGGGAGTATGACTTCTACCGCACCCGTCTAACGCACTCTCTGGAAGTCGCGCAGATTGGCAGGTCAATTTGCCACTGGTTGGCACATAGCTCGGAGCTGCTGCGGCCGGACTACTTCATTGATCCGGATCTCGTTGAGGTGGTCTGCCTTTCCCATGATCTTGGACACCCGCCTTTTGGTCATGCTGGGGAGCGCAGCTTGAATTACCTGATGAAAGACTATGGCGGCTTTGAGGGGAACGCACAGACTCTGCGTCTGTTGGCAGATCGGATTTTCTCCGTGAAGCGTACCGGCATGAATCCGACACGTGCCTTTCTTGATGGTATCCTGAAATACAAAACCCTCTGGTCTGAATTGTGCAAGGACGGCAAGACTCCGAAGAATCATTTCATTTATGACCCACAGGTGGGGCACTTGTCCTGGGCCATGGGGGAAATGGATTTCCCAGTTGAGCTCACTCCCGGTAAAAAGCGCGATGGGTTCAAGTCCATTGAGTGTCAGGTCATGGACTGGGCGGATGACACCGCTTATTCGCTCAACGACTTGGCAGATAGTGTTAGAGCCGGGTTTTTATCTGTCGGCAGGATTGAAGCGTGGGCTGAGAAAACCGGAGAGTCGACAGCAAAGGGGACCGCGCTTGCTGACTTGATCAAAGCCATTCAAGGGAATCGGGTCGAACCTTTCGCCGGTAAGCGCATCGGTAAGTATATCCAAGCAGCGAGCCTGCGCGAAGAGGTCAACTTCATGAGTGCTACCAGTAATCGTTACCGCTACGTCGTGGATGTGGATGAGGAAATCTGTGAGGAGTCTGCCTTGTTTAAACGCCTTGCTTACGAAGTGGTATTCCTCTCTCCCGAGCTGAAGCAACTTGAACATAAGGGGAACTATATCCTCGAGCGTCTCTGGGAAGTATTCAAAGCTCGCTACATTGAGGGTAAGGAAATCTCAGGCCAGAACTTCCAGCTACTGCCCGATGATGAGGCTAGAGAAATTGAAGCCACTGAGGATGTTAATGAGCGGGCGCGCTTGGTCTGTGATTTTCTTGCCGGCATGACCGATGGTAATGCGAACCGTCTCTATAAACGCCTCTTTGTTCCTGATTTTGGCTCGATTGGTGACCTGGTGAGCTGAGCGGGCGCTATTTAATGGCCCGCAAAATATCTCTGACTAGTGGAGGGCCGTGGTAGATGAAGCCGGTGTAGAGCTGGACGAGTTTGGCGCCGGCCTTGAGTTTGGCCTGGGCGTTTTCGGCCGTCATAATACCACCGACTCCGATGATGGGGACCTGTTCGCCGAGGTGGCTGTAAAATGCTTGGATGACTTCTGTCGAGCGTGAGGTGAGCGGAGCCCCGGAGAGGCCACCGGTCTGGGTGGCGAAGTCACAGCCTTCGACTTCCGCTCTGGAAATCGTGGTGTTGGTGGCAATGAGGCATTCCAGCCCACCGTCGAGGAATACTTTGGCGAGATCGGCGATGTGTTGATCCTCAAGATCGGGGGCGACTTTGATGGCGATGGGCACCCGCCGTCCAGTCTCACCAGTAAGGAGCTCTTGTTCGCTTTTAAGAGCTTCAATGAGCCGCGCGGTTTCATCAGCGGCTTGCAGATCACGCAGTCCGGGGGTGTTGGGGGAGGAGAGGTTTACTGTGATATAGTCGGCAACATCCCAGGCGCCACGCAGGCAGGCGAGATAGTCCTCGGTGGCTTGTTCGTTGGGGGTGACTTTGTTTTTTCCAATGTTGAAGCCAACAATACCGCCGTTTTTACGGAAGGTGGAGGATGCAGCTACGTTAGCGGCTCCGGTTTCAATGCCAGAGTTATTAAAGCCCATGCGGTTGATGATGGCTTCCTCTGGGATGATGCGGAACAGGCGTGGCTGAGGATTGCCGGGCTGGGGGCGTGGCGTGATGGTGCCGATCTCAACGTGGCCGAAACCCAGACGGCCGAGCGCGTCAATGCAGCGTCCTTCTTTGTCCAGACCAGCTGCGAGGCCAACGCAGTTGGGAAAGGTGAGCCCCATGCATTCAACGGAGGCTGATGGCGGAGCTTTGGGAGTGATCAACCCAAGAAGACGAAGTTGCTCGAGCCAGCGCAATGCCCCGAGTGAGATATCGTGGGCGGTTTCCGCATCGAGACGGAAGAGAAGGTTGCGGGCAAGGCGATATTGATTGCTGGTCACAGATAAAAAGTTGCTACCCGCGATCTAGCCTCTGATAGGGCACTAGTAAAGAGTCTTCCGCGGTTCGTCGGGATTGTCCTCCTCATGCATGCGCTCGAAGTCCCCTTGCTCACAGCAGCGGACAAATCCCTCTGTGTAGCCTTTGAGCCTGTCCCAGCTGAGGCGGATCTGGCGCGCCTCGTCCTGGGTGATGGAGTTGTCCTGCGCAGCGTGGG
>JBDQHQ010000041.1:0-12584 GCA_040264795.1 Akkermansiaceae bacterium
GCATTACCGGCTGAGTCATATCAGACGCGGATCGCAAATCTACGATTGCTGGAGGTGGTGGCGGTGGGGTGTCCTCGGCAGGGAGTTGCTCGGCAGGAGGCGCGGGTGGCTCAGGCAGAGTCACCGTTTCTATTTCCCGGATTTCAAAATCATGCTCAACGGGTGTTGAGACCATCAACCTTGTTGCCACGAGCACTGCCAGCAGTATGGCAGTGACGGCGATCCCAAGTATGATGGATTTGATGGACATGAGTGATCTGGTTTCTCTCTGAGAAAAATTATTTAGAAGTAGCCAGGTTAACGGATTTGGCACCTGCAAGTTTTGCTGCATCGATGACCTTTACGATCGTTCCGTGATTTGCGGATGCATCCCCTTGGATAATTACCGGAGTAGCAGCATCACTCTCCAGCATCGCTGCTACCACACCCCTGACGCCATCAACACCAATACTACGACCTCCTTGATAAACTTGTCCGTTGGCCGTGACAGCTAAAAGTATAGACTGCTTTTCGAGATTCTCGGCTGAAGCCGCACGTGGTTTATTCACATCCACTCCGGTCTCCTCGATAAATACCGTGGTGACGATAAAGAAAATCAGCAAGATGAACACCACATCAATCAGAGGCGAAATATTGATCTCGGAGCTGGCACTATCATTGCCGGTGAAATGTCTGAAGCGTCGCATGAGTTAAGTGGTGGGATTTGAATGGGGCCTCTCCGCAATGATCGCCTTGTGCAGCTCTTGCTCAAGCATGGCGTGTGTTGTTTGGGTTTGATTGCGCAACATGGCGAGTAAGAAAGCTGCGGGAATGGCAAGCAAAAGCCCGGCCTGTGTCGTTATAAGTGCCTCGGAAATACCCATGGAAATTTTATCGATCGGTGCAGCCGCGCTGCTTGCAGCAAGTCCTGAAAACGTCACCAGCATACCCGAAACCGTTCCCAATAATCCTGCCAGTGGGGCTGCCCCGGCGAGCACCCCGATAAAGGGAAGGCGGCGCTCAACCCATGCAAGCCGATCGAGTTCGAAGGCGGCAAATTGGCGAATCGTCTGTCGCTTGTCTCCTCTATCAAAATGATGCTGCGCCAGCTCAGACTTCACTTTTTGCAATCCCAACCAGGTGGAGGCAAGGATCGTGTATAAACCAATGCCCAACAGAACAAGTGCCCATAAGACTGGGCCTCCTTGATTAAGAACTTGTTGGAATTCGCTAAACACGTCTAGTGCTCCGGCTTAGGATTGATTGTTTTTACCGCGCAGGCCGTTGACAAATGTAAGCCCCAGCTTTTCCGTATTTTGGAAAATACCCTGGCAGCGGCGCGAAAGCATCGCGTGAATAATGAGGGCAGGAATGGCAACGACCAAGCCGAACAAGGTAGTTACCAAGGCCTCGGAAATACCTCCTGCAAGCGGCTTGGCATCACCGGTTCCGGAAACCGTGATGACATTGAAAGTGCGGATCATTCCGGAAACCGTTCCAAGCAGACCTATGAGCGGAGCTGTTGCAGCGGTAATGGCAATAAAAGGCAGCCAGCTTTGCAACTTGTTTTGTACACCAATGAGTTGTTCATAGAGAACTTCCTCAACCACATCAGGGCCATCTTTGACATAAGTCAAACAACGCTGCAACACAGCCGAGACGGGATGGGAGGCCTTCTGGGCAATACCTGCGGCTTTTTGCTCATCACCCTCTCGGACAGCGGCCAGAATACTGGCAATCCACTCTGAAGGTGGCGTGAAAATACGGATGATTTGAGTGAGTTTTACCACTCCACACAATGTCGAGAAGAGGGCTATTCCCAATATGGGCCATATCCAAAAACCCCCTTTACGAAAGATGTCGAGTTTATCATTTTCCAGCGTTGTTAGAGCGAGAGCTTTGCCACCAGTGACATCGATACCAAGTTCAGCTGAGCCGCCTGCGACCACTGTCTTGATGGCACCACGGGAACCGGGTAGCACCCGCGGATTTCCCATGCCCCTATTGGTCAGGGCTGCTCCTGCCACAGTGCCATCATCTGAAATAAACCATGCGGCTGGACCCGCTATGGCAAACTTACCCTCCTTAAGCTCACCATCAGGGGCAACTGCCTCTCCGGGGATCACACGGCCGCCCATTATCTCATCGAGCTGGCTGATACCGGCCTCAAGTGCCTTCAGCTTGGATTGAAGTGACGCAACTGGGGATCCCTCTTTCTCACGCAAGCCCTCAAAAGCCGCGCTGTAAAGATCTCGTTCTCCGGGTAACAGGAAGGTTTCAAGCTTTAGCCCGTAGTCTCGAAGCAAGCCAATCATATAATCATGATCCTGCGTGTAGACATACTGCTTTTTTTCGAGCTCTTTGAGCAAGGCATCACGATCTGATTTTGCCATCCGGGCAATTCTCACCTTGCGGCGCTTTTCGAGAAGTTCGCTGCGAGTTGCCTGGAAACGCGCACCCATGGCAGGTTTCTCGGTAGCGATTATTTCACGCTCCTTGGCCAGACGACTGATGGAATCATCCAGATCTTTTTGAATCGAAGAAAGATCCTGGCCAATTAAGGGCAAGACTGTGGCAAGTAAGAGCGCCGCTATGTTTGCTGTTATCTTCATCGCTCTAGTTCTGTTGACCCCCGGTCTGTAATTGCAGCGGCAGATCAATGAGCTGCGGCTGTTCTGACTTGAGGTAGACTCGAATCGTCTTGCGCACCTGCTCGGCCATATCTTCCGCCTCCACCCATGACCACCCCTCTGCGTCTGATGGCATTCCAAAACCAGCCAACGGACCAGTTTCAGCCGTAAAGTAGGCACGGCACAGCCCAAGATAAATCACATTGACCGATACCCTTTTGCCGTTGGCAAGAGTGCGTGTCTCATCGGCAAGCGTAAGTGTTCTATTAAAGCGTCCTGCAGCATTGAGCACAGCGATCATTGACTTGAGCACCTCGCGGGGGCTTTCCAGCGCCTCGGGTGAATTTAGGAAATCCAGATCGGCATCCAGCTCTTTGAGTAATGGATCCGGGAAGCGCTTGACCAGTTTTTGGATGCGAGGAAGAAGCCTGGCCATAGATTCTCTGAGCATTTGCCTGGCTTGACGATATTGGGCAAGGCCTGCCTCAAGCTTCTCCTTGTTTTCATCGACGAGTTCGGCTGAAGCCCCCGCCACGTTCAACTCCTCATCAAGTAACTTCAGCTCTTCCTGATAGATATCGAGAAGATCTGTCATTTGCTGTTTTTCGATCTGCCAGGCTGTCTGTTCCTCACTGATAATGCGCTCGGTTTGCACCCACTGGCGGATGAGTTCTCGCGAACCGGTAAAATCGGGTTCCTGCCCGGCAACTTCCACCGCCG
Source organism: Akkermansiaceae bacterium (assembly GCA_040264795.1). GTDB lineage: Bacteria > Verrucomicrobiota > Verrucomicrobiia > Verrucomicrobiales > Akkermansiaceae > Oceaniferula. The sequence continues at coordinate 3,330 of JBDQHQ010000041.1, forward strand.
CAATCAGCGCAAGGGCTGCGGTATTTAGAAAAGGACGTATCATCTGGTGGATTAGGTATACTGGATCAATGGCTCCAGCTGGCCTCTATATCTTGTGACTCAATGCGGTGACTCCTGATTGGCTCTCCTTATCGGATTAAAACTCAAATTCAAATCCGGCGTAAAAATTTCGACCACGTCCGACACGCGGCCCCTCGGGCAGCCTTGAAATAACGACCTCCTCATCAAAAACATTGTAAATTCCACCCATGATTTTCCAGTTGTCATTCACTCGATACCAAGCTGAGAGATCCACGAGCAAAGCGTCATCAATTTTACCCTCGCGTGAAGAACTCTGAGGCTTGTCATAATTTCCTGCCGTTCCATACATCGAACTCGTCCACGTGGCATCAAGATTGGCACCCCATTTGGACATATCAATACCTATACCCGCCGCAAGTTTCCACTCAGGGATATAAGGAAGCTCCTGACCTCTTTCGTCACCACCTTGGAAATCGGTGAAAATGTTATCAGTATCCGTCGCAATATTGCTCGTCAGTCTTGCATGAGTCCACGTGGCACTAAGATACATCGGTAAACGATAAGCTTGTCCCGAGGCAGAAGCGGGATCATAGCTCAGCAGGGCCTCAATACCATAAACCTCAGCTGAGCCACCATTAGCCGGATCTCCGACACCTGCACCGGTTGCAGGGGCAAGCAGGTTATCAAAGTCAGTAAAAAATCCGACCAGCTCAAAACTGCGATAGTTCTGCTCATCCGTGTGACGCCAGCCCAACTCATAGGAGAGAGAGGTCTCCTCGTCCGTCTGCTCGGCATCATTCGGGTCAGTATATCCTTTGGGCCCCGGAGTAGAAATACCGCGGAAAATACCGCCAAAAATTCGGTCGCTCTCACAGAGTTCGTAGGTGAATCCCATGCCCCCTGCCCAGACGTTGAGGTCATCATCACGGGATATATCGCCATTGTAATCCCTGTAATCAAATTCCAGGTGCTCAAAGCGAATCCCCGGGCGGAATGTCCATTTGCCGGTCTTGATCTCGTCTTCAACAAACAAGGCGGTAGCCACCGTTTCCTGTCTGCGATTTGAATCATCTCCAGGAGTTCCAGGTAGAGAAAGATTGAAATCGCCGAAACCGTCAGATTTATATTTGTCGACCCACTGGAAACGGCGCACGCGATCCTTGTGAATCCTTATTCCCGCAGTCACGCTGTGCTCAACCTCACCCGCAAGAAAGTCATAGGTTCCGGCAAATTGAGCACCATAGCTGTAATAATCACGGTTGTTTGCCTTGAGGTCGATGATGTCTCCGTCATTGAGGCCCTTCAAAGAATCAACGAGGGTGGGATCCAGCAGCGCCGTATGCAAGCTTCCGCCATTGAGCTTGTTTATCTTGTACCAGTTGCGATTAAAGCGATTGTAATAAGCAGTAGCTTCCAGCTGAAAATCAGGAGTTGGCTCAGCGGTATACTTCAAATAAGTACGATGTTGGAAAGTGTCGATGTTATCATACTTCGTTGCCGCATAACGATCATAGGGATTGCTGCGCACATCGGACTCGGAGAGACCCAGATAGGTCTCATTCGCATCAAAATCCGTGTAGCCGTATTTGAACTCCCAGCGTTGCTTCAACAGGGAGTCAGGTTCCCAGAACAGTTTAAGCATGGGCTCAATGCGCTCAAAACCGGTGTCGCGCCCACCATGGCCCTGAATTTCACGGAACCCGTCGGAGCTCTGATAATACATTTCCAGCAAGTAACCAAAGCGTCCGTTCTCGGTATCAACGGTATTGCCATAATGAGCATGCCCCATAAAGGTGTTATCAGATCCGTAGGTAAACTTGCCAACAAACGTCTCGGTATCCGGAACAGGGGTTGAAAGATAATTAATCACTCCTCCTGTGGTGTGAGGTCCATACTTGACCTGGCTTGAGCCCTTCAGAATCTCAAAGGCGTTCATTCTTCCGGCATTGGGAGAGTAGTAAGCTCCGGGGGCGGAATAAGGTGCGGGTGCCATCAGGATTCCGTCCTCCATGATCGTGGTCTTCTCACTTCGAGTGCCCAGATTACCTCTGATGGAGAGATTGGGAAAAAGGCCGAATCCATCCTCCTCGCGCGTGTAAACGCCTGGAACTTTTGCCAGCAGCCGGTTGATATTGGTGTAGTTCTGCTGCTCGATATCCTCTCTGTCGAGATAGGCAGCGGAACCCACTAAATCAAAGGCCAAGTCCTTGCTGCCAACCACCGTCAGTGGTGAAAGCTGGCCATCATCAGCAAGCGTGGTCAGCGTGGCGGACAAGCCAGTGATGCCTGCCAGGAGCAGGGTCAATCTTTTCAATTGAGTGAGAGACAATGCGAAAGGTGATTCTTCTGAGGGTGTCGATTCCATCATTGGATAAAGTGAGGTGGTATTACGGGAGATGTGATGACGCAAATGCGGGAACACATAAGCATGCGCGGAGCAGGCTTTTATTGCGACTGAGTCTCATTAGCAACTAAAAATGCTTAAAAATGCATTTTTTTTGCCTTGCTGGTTTTGCCCTACTGACCGCTATTGAGATCAGCATGTTTCAACCCAGATGGAAGAAGGAGGCCAAGCTTCTCAACAAGGCGGCCAGGAAGTTTCTCAATTACAAACGCGATCTCCTCAGTGAGCAACAGATCGCTGAGATCACATCCCGTTGCCAGGATCTCCAAGCTGCCTGCAAGCAAAGCGACAAGGAAAAAGCTGACGAGGCCTCCAAACAGCTCCAAGCGACTTGTGAAAACGCATTACCCCGCCAACAGCGGCAGGGCTGGATCGAGGAAAATCTGGAAGTCTTGTTTGTCGCCATTGTGATTGCACTGGGGCTGCGTGCTTATGTCGTTCAACCATTTAGAATTCCGACAGGATCAATGCAACCTACACTCAACGGGATTATTGCCACTGAGGTAGCATCCACAGATGAGTTTCCCAATATCGCTACCAGGACATTGCAGCGCGTCACACGTGGCAGAAAATACGTGGATCTTGTTTTGGATGAGGACAAACGTCTCCGTGCTGAGAATCCTGTGATTGAAAAACCTTACCTGCACTTTTTCACTCACACCTACATCTACTTCGATGATGGCACCAAAGCCACTTTTCCCGGTCCAAAATCTGCCCTGATGAGCCGTAATGGCATGGGTTTTGGCAGCATCTGCGGCTACCCGACTGCAGACATGAGCCAGCAAGAGAAGGATCAATACCGACTGGCCATGCTAAGTGCCTCACCCGGGCAAGTCTCCCTGGAAGGTTCTCGAAATCGCCACACGGCTTACACCAAACCCAAGCTGCCTGCGGGCACCGTCATTGCCAGGGGTTACATTGATACTGGTGACCTTATCCTGGTGGACAAAATATCGTATCACTTCCGGCGTCCTGCACGCGGAGAGGTTTTTGTTTTCGATACACGTGACATTGAAAAAATCCATTCAGAGGCCGCCAAAAACGGAGGCACTGCAGGATCTCACTACATTAAGAGACTCGCCGGAATTCCGGGGGATAAATTACAAATCAAACAGGGCGGTTTGTATGTCAACGGACAAAAAGCCTCTGAGCCTGGCCTCAAGCAAGTGATGAGCAAGCAGGATGGCTACAGAGGTTACGAGCCTCGAGACCGCCTACAGAGTGGCAAGATTTTCAAAGCCAGAAGATCCAATATTCCGGGCATGAATGAGTACATTGCTCTGGGAGACAATAGCTATAATTCATCCGATTCACGCTTCTTTGGTGCAGTTAAGGAATTTAACGTCATCGGACCGGCTGCATTTACCCTCTGGCCATTTACCAGCGGTCACTGGGGCATCATTAAATAGTGTTCAATGTTTCAAGAAATCTGATACTCCTAGACGCGTCCTGACTTACTGCACCTGCCACCTCAAGCTCACCACATGTCAACTGCCCAGGAAATTACCCGGAAGGCAAAATCCAACCTTGCGTTTGCGCTCTCATGCCTGCCCAAACAGCGCAAGCAAGACATGATTATCTTCTATGCTTTCTGTAGGGTTATTGATGATTTGGCGGATGAGCTCAGTGTTCCTTACCAGGATAGAAGCCAAGGCTTGGATCAGTGGCGTAACGGTATCGAAAACGGCTTTGATCATGCAGACTCCCTTCAGCGTGATGTGATACAAATCATTGAGCGCTACTCCATTCCCAAGCAACCCTTTCTCGACCTGATTGATGGCTGCAAATCGGATCTAGACCCCCAAAAATTTAATACCTGGGAGGATCTTGAAAAATACACCTATCAGGTTGCAAGTTGTGTAGGCTTGATCTCAATACGTATTTTCGGATGCACACACCCGGATTCTGAAAAGTATGCAACCGCTCTTGGGCATGCCCTCCAGCTCACCAATATTCTCCGTGACGTAGAGGAGGACTTGCGCAAGGGTGAGCGTATCTATCTGCCTATGGATGACTTTGCCCGGTTCCAATATAGCGAAACAGAATTGAAGGCACATATTCACAACGATCATTTTGTGAACATGATGAATGCTCATGCTGACCGTGCAGAAGCATTCTACCGGGAGGCCTCAAGCTATTTGCATGCTGAAGATGCCAAGGCACTACGGGCTGCGGAGGCGATGCGCAGGATTTACCATTCACTGCTCATCAAAATGAGGCATGACAATTTTCAGGTTTTCAGCCAGCGTTACTCACTCTCAAAAGCAAAAAAAACAAGCATTCTGATCTCCAGCTTGTTGGGCAAATAGCCCGACTTTACTTTCCTATTTATTGGTAGCCAGATGATCATAAGGCATTATATTACCCCTGTTGATTTTACATCCATGCCTCCATCAAGTTCCATACGATCGACCGACAAATCACCATCAAGCATTATCCTACCATTAACCTGAACATGAAAATCCAGCATCTTTTCATTGCCTTACTTGCCGTGACTACACCTGCGCTACTTTCATCTTGCACCCCATACTCCTCAAATATGGGCAGCAGCGATCATTGGTATTCCGGCTTCGTCGAGCCAACGCCTGAACTTAAAAAATACAACAAGATTCCTGTTGGTCATCCTGATCCTCAAGGCAGATCGAACATGGTCGTCAGCCCTTACCGCCCCTACAACGTAATCGACATCACTGGTTACAGAAGCGGAGACATTGTTGGAGACCCTTCCACCGCAGCGCTTAACCCTGCCACCGGCAAACGTGACGCCAACACGATCAAACACTTCCGCATTCCATAAGCATAACTTTATGGAGTCACTTTTCCCAGATGCCCCTGACTCGGAAGCTACGACATCCGATCTATCAGATTCCCCCAGCCACGCTCCTCTGGCTGCCCGCATGCGTCCTCAGAGCCTCTCAGAGGTAGCGGGACAAAGCCACATCCTTGGCGAGGGAACCTTATTGCGCCGCGCCATCGAGGCTGACCGTTTTTCCTCGCTCATTTTCTATGGCCCGCCAGGCACAGGCAAAACAACCCTGGCTACTGTCATTGCCAACAGCACGGACAACCGCTTTGAAATGCTCAATGGGGTGGAGTCAAACGTTGCCGAAATCCGTGATAAAATTTCCCAGGCGCAGAAATGGCGTCAATTACGCGACCAAACGACTATCTTGTTTATTGATGAGATTCACCGCTTCAACAAGGCTCAGCAAGACGTCTTGCTACCCCATGTAGAGCGAGGCACCGTGCGTTTCATTGGAGCAACGACCCACAACCCCTACTTTTATGTCAACTCACCACTGGTCTCACGATCTCAGATTTTTGAGTTGGAGCCAATTCCCAGCGAAGAACTCGTCACTTTGATGAAAACCGCGATTGCTGAACCGGACCGCGGTCTGGGAACCATGAAGATCAAGGCTGATCACGCCGCCCTGGCTCATATCGCAGAGAAAAGCGATGGTGATGCCCGCCGCGCCCTTACCGCCTTGGAACTGGCCGCTCTCACCACTCCGGAGGATGATGGTCAAAGTGAAATTCACATCACCCTGCAAGTCGCTGAAGAGTCAATTCAGCAGAAAGCAATCGTTTATGATGCCAATGGTGATAACCACTATGATACCGCATCAGCCTTCATCAAATCCATCAGGGGTTCAGACCCTGATGCCGCCCTCTACTGGCTTGCCAAGATGCTGACCGCTGGTGAAGATCCAAGATTCATCGCACGTAGGCTCGTCATTTCCGCCAGCGAGGATATCGGCTTGGCAGATTCCAATGCGCTGCGCGTCGCCATGGATGCTCAGCAGGCCTTTGAGTTCATCGGTATGCCGGAGGGGCGTATTCCACTCGCTCATGCCACGGTTTATCTGGCCACGGCCCCAAAATCCAATAGCGCCTATACAGCACTTGGAATGGCGATGCAGGATGTCAAAGAAGGGCGAACACTTGCTGTTCCGGAACACTTACGAACAAAGACACGCAAAAAAATTGCCCATACCTCTGGTGCGAGTGAGGAAGCCCTGCAATACCACTACTCCCACGACTACGAGGGAAATTACACTCCACAGGCCTACCTTCCGGAGGGGCGCAGTTATTACTCCCCCACTGAAAACGGTCTGGAAAAGCGCATCAAGGAGCGCCTTGAATATTGGCAAAGCCTGTTTGATCAACAAAAAAGTTAATCAGACAGTGCTGCTGCTTGGGCTCTATTCAGCAGGTTTTGGTTTTCCTGTTTTTTTAAGCTCCCTGGTTTGCTTCATGATCATAGTATCACCCAGGTAGTATTTTTTGACCTCTTTGATAAAGCCCGTTCCCGGGGCAAACCAATAGCCACGCTTAATTTCCAGAGCCCCGTTCATGCCAACAACTTGAACATGCATAGCATTATAGCTACCGGCGCCTGTCTCCACTTGCTCCCATCCTATCGCCCTGAACTGCCTGGTCATACGCAAATTTTCATCGCCTAATTTTTGGTTCATAATGACCGGAAAAGACTCACCACCCTTCCAGTCAGCGTCAATGACTGGTATGGGTGTACTCAGGCTGACAACCTTTCCCGGTTTTTCGCCCTCCTGCTTAGATGCGACGGCCTGAATAGAATTATCTTCTATCGCCATATATTGAATCTCCTCGAGTTGATCACCATTGGAAAAGTAAAAGGCATGCGCTTTGGGACCGTCATCAGAGAGAGGCAACAGGCCATGGTATACTGCGGTTTGCTGATAACTTGCCCGCATTTTACCGTCTACCTCCTCAATCTTTTGCCCGGCAATTTTCTCTGGTAATCTGGCATTCTTGGGAACTTCGACAGAAACATCGTAGGTCCAGAATTCTCCGACCGTAGGTTTCCACAATGGCTTCTTGGCATCGACTGCCTCATCTTGGGCATCCAGACCGGTAACGAAAACAAATAACAGTAAGGGTAAAAGTTGATATTTCATCATACTCTTGAAGTTACGGACACCAGTAGACAAGACAAGACTAAAGAGTTTCCGCAATACGAATAGCCTCTAACGCTCCCTTCACATCATGCACACGATGAATGCCGATCCCGTTCTTGACTGCGAGGGCGGTAATGATCGCACTCGCGCGGTCACGCAAAGCAGGGTCCTGCTCACCGATTAACTGACCAATGAAGGATTTGCGCGATACACCAAGCAGGACCGGTCTGGCATTTTGCAAATCCCTCAAGCCACGCAATAACTCAATATTATGCTGGTAGGTTTTTCCAAAACCTATGCCGGGATCAAGACAGATAAAATCGGGATCCATACCGGATGCTTCAAGGCTCAGAAGCCTCTCATGAAAAAACGTCCGGATTGCAGACAATACTCCACCCTCGTTGTCATATGAGGGATTGTTTTGCATCGTGCGGGGCTCTCCCTGCATGTGCATAACACATACACCAACACCGCTATCGGCACACAACTTCACCATTGCTTCGTCTTGTAATCCGGTTACATCGTTGACAATGGCAGCTCCAGCTTCAATTGCAGCCTCAGCAACAACCGCCTTCGAGGTATCAATGGAAATCAAAACATCCGATTCATTTTTCAGCGCTTTGATAAGAGGCGCAGTTCTTTTAATTTCCTCATCAGCATCGACAGCATCGGCTCCCGGCCTGGTTGACTCCCCACCTATGTCGATAATCCGAGCCCCCTCCCTGACCATTTCCATTGCGCGATCGAGTGCCACCCGCGTTGAAGCATATTTACCCCCGTCTGAAAACGAATCAGGAGTCGCGTTCAAGATACCCATCACCACCGCCCCTTGGGTCAAATCCAATAATTGATATCGTGTTTTCCAGATCATGATCTTATAGCTTGGAATATTTGCTTACGAGGGTAGATTCTTACCAGCTACGCATGAATACAATCTTTAAAAAAGAGACCATGTCTGTAACTGCGCGGGCCATGGCTATCATTCTTTTGCTGCCATCACTTCTCATTGTGATCGCTCCGAAGGCCTACGCTGTTGATCCTGCCGACAAAAACAGCGTACGCATCATGCAAAATGAAGATGGCACCTACACGGAGTTCCGTCGTAGCCCCGATGAGCGCGTTATCGAGCGGCGTACTTATGGTGACCGTCCTGGCGGTGGTGGTGACCGGGTTCTGCGTATGCTCATAGTTTACCGCAAGGATATCCACGGCAAATTACGCAGTGGCATCGTTTATGATGGGGCAGGAAACAAGTTATATCGTATTGTATATGGCTATCACAAAAGTGACGGCAATCTGGTTGCCGAGGATATGTATGATGCGAGAGTCAAGAGGACCAAGACTCTTACCGATCCGGTCACCAAGAAACCCTTCGAGAAAGAATACCCGGTGAGATATCTGAGATACAGATACGATGCTCAAGGGAGACAAATGAAACCCATTGTCATTTGCTTGCCGGCAGGCAAAACGGCAGAGGAGCTCTTCGGCAAAGAAGGATCTTCTCATGCCGACCCATGGGCAAAGAAAAACAGACCTAATAATCCTAACGCGCGGCCGCTTCGTTAGTTTCCCACTTCATGCGTCATCGGGTTTGTCCTTGGGATAAACAAGGCTCCAAGCCGGATGACTTTTGCTGACAAGGCCTAGAGCCCCTCAAGATCTTCAGGTTGACCCCTGTTCAGATATGTTGGGAATTCCTCATTGAGCGTGTTGAGGTAATGATCTGCTTCCTCCTTATCCCCTTTTTTTAACAGGGCGTCGTAAGATTTATAGAGAGCATCTGCTCTCAACTCCTTGTCGTCAACGAAGAGCTGCACGACGACCACGTAATATGCAGCGGCCCCGGCAAAATCACCATTGTTGTAGGCAATATCACCCAGAATCATACGCAAC
>JBDQHQ010000042.1:0-12416 GCA_040264795.1 Akkermansiaceae bacterium
AACCATTATATCAGAAAATTAATTACAACCGTATCTCTGCTCTTTGCCTCCACGATGGCAACATTTGCAGAGGAAGCCGAAGCCCTTGCAGCTGCCACCGATTCCGGTGACACCTCATGGATCCTCACAGCCACAGCATTGGTACTCTTTATGACCATGCCCGGTCTCGCCCTTTTCTACGGCGGACTGGTACGCTCTAAAAATGTGCTCTCCGTAATGGCACAATGCGCGGGCATCGCCTTCATGGCGTCTATTCTTTGGGTGGTCTGCCTCTACAGCCTTGCATTCAAGGGTGGCGACGGCGGCTGGATCGGCAATCTCGATGCTGCCTTCCTCAAAGGTGTCACCAACGAGACAACCTCAGGCACGCTACCTGAAACCCTCTTCATCATGTTCCAGATGACTTTTGCCATCATCACACCTGCACTTTATGTCGGTGCCGTGGTCGAGCGGATGAAATTTGGTGCTATCCTCTTCTTCTCAGCCCTCTGGCTTATTCTGGTCTACGCCCCTGTCTGTCACTGGTGCTGGGGTGGTGGCTGGCTTGCTGAGGATGGCATCCAAGACCTCGCCGGAGGTATTGTCGTTCACACCACAGCAGGTGTCACAGCCCTCGTCATGGCGATCATGCTCGGTCGCCGCCGTGGCTTTCCCGAGCACCCGCATCCACCACACAACCCCGGCATGGTCTATATTGGCGCCTCAATGCTTTGGGTTGGTTGGTACGGCTTCAATGCCGGTAGCCAGGTCAGCGCTGGTCAAGGTGCCGGCATGTCCATGCTCGTCACACACCTCTCTGCGGCCACTGCAGCCGGTGTCTGGGGTATCATGGAGCGCGTTCTCAATGGTAAGGCGAGTCTTGTCGGCATGGTCACAGGCTTGATTGCCGGACTTGCCACGATTACCCCTGCCTCCGGTAATGTCGGCCCAATGGGTGCCATCGCCATTGGAGCCATTGCAGCCATCCTCTGCTACTACGCGGTCAACCTGATCCGCAACAAACTCAGAATTGATGACTCGCTCGATGTCTTTGCCGTTCACGGAGTTGGAGGCATTCTTGGCACGATCCTGCTGGCAGTCTTCGGCCAAACCTCATTTGGGGGCCTCGGCAACTTGAAACCAATGGGAGAGCAGCTGGGCATCCAGCTCACCGGTCTCGGGGTGACGATTATCTGGTCAGCCGTGGGAACCGTCATTATCATGCTGCTAACCAAAGCCATCATAGGCACTCGCATCAAGGATGAGGAAGAAGACCGCGGACTTGATCTCACCGAGCACGGTGAAGACGCCTATAGTGAACTCTAGACCTTTGCTCACAGGTTGGCGATAACACCAACCATGACTTCAACCAACAAGCCACTCGACATCCTTTACCGGGACGAGTGGCTTGTTGCTGTAGACAAACCTGCCGGTCACTTGGTTCATCCTGCTGATGAACCCAAAGACGGTGACCTCGTCACCATGAAGATCCTCCGTGATCAGATCGGTCAGCGGGTCTACAACATCCACCGGCTTGATCGCCCGACCACAGGGGTCCTGCTCTTTGGCATCGACCGCAACGCAGCCAGAGCTTTACATCGTGCACTGGAGCGCCACGAGGTAGCCAAAACCTACTTGGCCATTTGTGAAGGTCTCGCAGCAGCCGATCCATGGGAGTGCTATGAGCCCATTCAAAAAGAAGACCACCAGCCGCAGCGCGATGCCCACACCAGTTTTCGCCGTCTGGCAATATCACAAATTCCCCACATCGCTGGGACTGAAACATCGAATCTCTCTTTGATTGAGGCCAGGCCACACACTGGGCGCTACCATCAAATCCGCCGGCATCTCTTGCACCACAAGCTGCCTATTGTTGGTGATTTTCGCTATGCCGGTATCGAGCGGTCTCACCAGCTCGGCGAACGACTTGGCACAGGAAGCAGAATGTTACTACAATCCAAAAGCCTGAGCTTCACCCACCCGGTTACCGGGAAATCTACTTATATTTCCGCGCCTCCGGATCCGTTTTTCGTTCAGCTGTTTGCTCAGGCCATGGACTACGAATGAATTTAAAAAATCAAATTTGAAAATTCATCACCCAACATTCAGAATGTAACACCATGCCAAGTTCGCCGCTATTATCACCTCATCGGCTATTAGCCTACTACAAGTCAGGTGCCATTACCCGTAAACAGTGGCTGGCTGGCATGAGGCAACACCTACTGCAGGCGCTGGCAGAAATCTCCGAGGATATTGCCGATCCCCGGGGAGCGTTCCTGGAAAGATTGCGCTGCCGGAATGCCGCACGCAGACTTACCAAAAAAAACACTGAAGCCGAGTTACGTGAAGTATTCACAAGCCTCAGTCAGCTCGATGATTTTCCACCAGCGAACTACCTATGGAATGCTGAGCAGTTAGAGACTCCATTATACAGTCTACTTAGGGAAAAACGGATTCCTGTGCTTAAATTCAAGGACGTGCAAATCCTTCGCCAGAGCGCCAAACTCACGGTTGTATACGGAAGCTTGAAACCAAAAAATCGCATCATGGAAACCATTCAGCTTCGCAGGGATTGGCGGGGTGTATTGATTGTCGAAGACCGCCAACGCCATGAAAAACCATCGTAATCTTTCCCGCAATAATCAGCTCTGCGCCTCCCTCAAACCAATTTTCATGAAATTCTAGGGTTGAATTCAGCATCTATCGGGAGTAATTTTCAGCCATGAAGTTAAACCAATCAGGACAAGTCACCATCCCCAAGGTCATCCGTGAACAATTTGGACTCGAGCCGGATACCGAGCTAATCGTGGAGACCAGCAAAGACGGCATTCTCATCAAGCCCATGCCTACACACAGAGAGCAAGTCAACCAGTGGTTCAAGGATGAACATGGTGACGAGCTTGCCACCCTCACTACAGACCAGATCATGAATCTGATCCAGTAATTCATTGTATTTCTTTACCGTTTTGTAGGGCCGCTGAATTCAGCGGCCCTTTTTTAGTCCCTTTCTTAGCCCCTTCCTTAGCATTACCAGCGAGCATCTTGCTCAACCCAAGCTCGAGGACTTAATACTTCTCAAACACCAGAAAGTGTTGCCAGGGAAGAAAGCCCTCGGTCTTGACGTGACGCAGGCCCACTACTTGCATCTCCTTGATTACTTGGGCCTCACTCATTTTGTGCAGCGGCTTGATCGGCACAGCAGGGTCCTCTGCACGGTATTCTAACAAGTAGACTCGTCCCTTTGGCTTGAGCCCATGGATGACCGACTGCATCATCTCGTTAGGGTGGGAAAATTCATGGTAGGCATCCACCATGACGACAGCATCCGCACAGGCGGCCGGTAGCTGCACATGATCTACTTTGCCAAGGCGGGACTCCACGTTACTCACTCCCATCTGCTGGGCTTTCTGGACAAGATAAGCAACCATCTCCGGTTGAATATCCACCCCGATCACCTTGCCCTGTGGAACCAGTTTTGCCAGACGGAAGCTGTAGTAACCTGATCCCGAGCCCACGTCCACTACCACGGCATCCTTGGAAAGTTCCCGCTCCAGCCCCTTGATGACCTGAGTGGTTGCCTCCTCCGCATCCCTTTCAGGCCTCTCTATCCAGTCAATGGCAGCGTGCCCCATCACCTTGGAAATCTCCCGACCCATGTAAATTTTACCCGTACCATCCCAGCTTGCTTCCCTTTGTTCGTAGGGGTAGGGCTTCGGAGTGAAAGGCTTGTCTCCAGTGGTTTTCTCATCCCCGGCCAAGCTTTGATTCCCGCCAGCAGTATTAGCCTGTGCTGCAGCTTCATTATTGCCGACTTCCCGCCACTCTTCATTGAGGTAAATCATCCCACCCACCACCAAAAGCAGTAGAATCGAGTACCACATCAGACGCTTACGCTCGCTAAATTCCATACCGTCATGCTTAAACCAAGCTAAGTCATTTGACAAAGCCCAATGTCACCAGCTCCCGGCTCTTTATCATTTTGCAGTCAAAGCCATCACAACACCTTGCAGCAAGGGCTAAAGCCCGATAGCTTGCACCCATGGACTCAATCACCCAGGCGGCCCTCGGCGGATTGTGTGGCGAGATGACGCTGCGCAAACAGCTTGGCTGGAAGGGTGTGGCATGGGGTCTGTTCTTTGGCACCCTGCCTGATCTCGACATCATTGCCTACCCATGGCTGGACAAGATGCAGCAGCTTTCCTGGCACCGGGGACTTTCCCACTCGATTCTGATGTGCTTTGTCGCCGCTGCCGTGTTCGGTTGGTTGCTGGCCAAGCTGCACCGCAAAAAGGGTGTTACCCAAAAACAGGCCACCTGGTTTGTCTTCATCACCTGGGTCACCCACATCACCATCGACTGCTTCACCTCCTACGGCACCCAGATCTTCGAGCCGTTCAGTGATCATCGCTTTGCCTTGAACAACATGTCCATCATCGACATCTCATTTACTCTGCCAATGCTCCTGGGCTTGGTGCTGTTACTTTTTTTCCGGAAAGAATCGCGTGCTCGCACCGGCATTGGCCGTGCTGTCGCCGTCTGGCTCTGCCTCTATGCCTCCGCCAGTTTTGTTCTCAAACATCAGGCCAATCGTTATTTTGAAAAACAACTCAGTGCACAAGGCCTCCAGCCCACTCGCATGATGACCGCCCCTACCATCTCCAACATCTTTCTCTGGCGCATGCTCGCCGAGACAGACGGGCAGTATCACATCGCCTACTGGTCATTCTTTGATGATCAGGACCGCCAATGCCGGATCGATACCACACCCAGCGGACACGAGTTACTCAACCCGCTTGTGAGCTACCCGCAGACTCAAAAGCTCACCTGGTTTGCCAAAGGCTGGCACAAGGTGGTGGCCGATCCGGCGAACGGGGGCACACTGCTCTTCATCGATATGCGCTTCACCGAGATTGTCACCCCGGAGGTCAAAAGCCCCGTATTCGTCTGGCAGCTCATTGAGCAACCCGGCAGCCTGGACTTCCGCCAGGTCTCTTTTCGTGACCGCTCCAAAGCCGGAGAAACCCTGGGCTATCTCTGGCAACGCATCCAAGGGGGAGCCCCGCTTTGGATGACTGCTCCCTGGCCTTGGGATGCTCCAACAGTTCGCTGAAATAGGTGACAGCGGCACCCAGAGGCCCTGTTTTAGATTTTTTCTGCAAAAAAATACTACTCATTTTTTGTACCTAAACTGCATTCGCAGCTTAGTGATTAAGCATCAATTTTAAGGTGTTTTGGTGCTTTGAGCTGACTTCTTTTAGTTGAGCTTATTTTTTAATTCGCTAATATACAACCACTTAAGCAAGCAAAACACCTCTATTTTATTGCCCTGCAGGTTTAAATCGATAGGATTGTAGAACATGCCCTATTTTGCGGATACATCATTCAAAATAATGAATCCGCCGAGCAACAACCATAACACCAACATCACCATGAAAACCATCCACACACTTACCAGCAAAACCCTCTTCGGAGCACTCACCCTTGCCAGCATACTGGCGATTTCAACCAGTCAAACGTCCACAGCCGCAGGCGTCGTCCTGCTGGATGATTTCTCGACGGACACAACCGTTACACCCGTAGGCAGGGTCTTTGAAAGCACGCTCGATGCAGGCTGGCGTGGCACCACGGGATATGGAGGTGGGGACCATTCCTCACCCGAACACGACTCCCAATGGGACATCTCTACTGGAACCCTGAATAACGATGCGAACCAAACAGACAGTTATGTCAGAGGTGAAACCCCCGCCTACAACTGGTTTACCAACCCCATCGTGGGTGACACCCGGACCAAGATGACCATCAGCTTTGATTACAGCACCAGTGGATCAGACACGCTGACGGCACACTTCTGGGCAGTGCAAACGGGCGGAACACCCACAACAACGAACAGTTGGATCACCAACAACCAAGGCTGGATCAACGGCAACAGTGGCCAAAACGAGAATGTTAGTAATGGAGGCTATGACACCTTCAACCTGCTGGATGGTGACACAACTCCGGATGCCACCGATTCCATCACCGGCCAGCTCAGTGGCACAGGCACCTTCACGCTAACCATTGATGTCAGTACCTTGGGAATTGCCGGTGTTTCCACCGTTGGTGATATCGACACCTTTTTCTTAGCCTTTGCCGGCAATGAAACAACGGACGGCACAACTTGGGTGGACAACCTCGTCATCACCGTGCCCGAGCCTAGCTCGACCGCCCTGCTTGGAATTGGAGGGCTTGTCTTCGCCCTCAGGCGTAAGAGGTAAAGAAAAGTGAAGTGGCCGCGCCGCCACAGTTCATGGTTTGTTGAAAAGACTCCGCCGTAACAACGGCGGGGTTTTTTATTGCCCCTCCCTCAAGGCAAGCCCATCTTCTCCCTGAAAACCCGCGCTGATCATGTCATCACCCGAATCACTCTCCATACAATACCAGGAAGCCATGGACTTTCTCGCTCTTTGTCATGAGGAACTTGGATGGGACGATCAAAAACTGGCTACAAGACAGGCCCATGCAAGCGACTGCCTTGAGGCGGGAAATCCCTGGCAACCAAGCTTCGAAGAGCTTGAACATGGTGCGCGCGTTGCCTGGCGCAATAATGCCCGCTGCATTGGACGCTTGTTCTGGGAATCTCTGGAAGTGCGGGACAAACGTGAACTTCTTGACCCCGACGCTGTTGCCGAGGATTTGCACGAGCATGTCCGCCTTGCTACCAACAGTGGCAAGATCAAACCTTTGATCAGCATTTACGCCCCTGAAGATGCCGAAGGTGCCCGACTCCGCATCTGGAACCACCAGCTCTTTGGCTACGCCGGCTACGGCAAGCAGGCAGACGGGACATACCTCGGTGATCCCAAGCATGAGGAGTTCACCCGGCTCGCCCAGGAAATGGGATGGCGTGGGCAGGGCACGGATTTCGATCTGCTCCCATGGATTATCCAAAAAAGGGGCGAAGCGGCTCGGCTTTACGATCCACCCGAGGAGTCGTGCCTGGAGGTGCCTCTGCGCCACCCCAGTCTGGAATGGTTCGCCGATCTGGGCCTGCGCTGGTATTCAGTGCCTATTCTCTCTGACATGAATCTCCGTCTGGGCGGTTTAAACTTTAGAGCAGCACCCTTCAATGGCTGGTACATGGGAACAGAAATTGGATCGCGTGATTTGGGCGATGTGGATCGTTACAATCTATTGCCCGTCATTGCTGACAAGATGGGATTGCGGGACAACAAGGCAGAAGCCTTGTGGAAGGACCGCGCCCTTGTGGAGCTCAACGAGGCGGTTCTGCATTCCTACTCTAAAGATGGCGTTCGTATTGTCGATCACCACCGAGCATCCTCTGAGTTCATGCGTTTTGTCGCTAAAGAACAAGCAGAGCAGCGGCTTGTATCCGGCAACTGGAGCTGGCTGGTGCCTCCGATGTCAGGATCCGCCACTGAGGTATTTCATAAGAGCTGGAAGGACCGTAAATACGTGCCTGACTATCAGCTTCAGCCCAAAGCCTGGGGTTGATTAGTATCATTGTCCGCGCAGAAGGCCTACCCCCCATTTAGTCCAGAGCTGAGCGCAGGTCATCAGCCGCAGATCTAACATCAGGCTGCCGGGCCTGATCTTCTATCCTGGCGATATTTTCCTCAACCTCAAGTATGGGAAGGGAGTCCGCGCTCAACTCCCTGGGCACGGCTTCAGCGGCCTTAAGCTCACTAAGGCGAGCATCCTCCGAGGCGGCCCCCAGCTCAGGGAACTTCCTCGCCCCGGGAATCACCGAGCGCTCAAAGGAACCCACCGCACTGTTGTAATTCTTGACCGTGGTTTCGAGGTTCTTGCCCACCTTGGTCAGGTGGCTGGCAAAAACACCCAAGCGCTCATAAAGGGTTTTGCCAATAGCAGATATTTCACGAGCATTCTGCGCCAAAGCCTCCTGCCTCCAGCCATAAGCCACCGCGCGCAGCAAAGCAATCAGTGTTGTGGGAGTGGCAAGGATCACATTCTGGTCGACTCCTTTTTCAATCAAGCCGGAGTCCTCGGCCAGGGCCGCAGAGAAAAACGCCTCGCTGGGTAAAAACAGCACCACAAACTCAGGCGTGATCTCAAACTGCTCCTGATATTTCTTGCTGCCAAGCTGCTGGATATGGGTGCGCACCTGTTTGGCATGACGTGCCAATGAAGCCTGACGCACGGTGTCATCATCCGCTTCAATAGCATCCAGATAGGCATCCATCGGGGTCTTGGAATCCACCACCACCTGCTGCCCGGCGGGCAACTTGACGATCAGGTCGGGACGCAGGCGTTTGCCCTCGTCAGTATGGGTGGTTGTCTGGGTTTCAAAGTCACAGTGCTCCTGCATGCCGGCCATTTCCACCACCCGGCGCAGTTGCATCTCTCCCCACTGGCCGCGCCCTGTCGGCTGGCGTAGAGCCTTGACCAGACCCTTGGTCGCGTTTTCAAGCCCTTGGTTGGACTCGGTGATTTGAATCATCTGCTCCTTGAGCTCCGCCTTGTAGCCCTCCCGCTGCTTCTGGTTCTCATTGATCAGGGTCTGGACTTTTTCCAGCTTTTCGGAGATCGGCTTGACCAGCTGCTCAACGGCCACCTTACGCTTCTCCATCTCACTGTTCGCCTCCTGCTGCTGGGCCTTGAGGCTGTTCTTGGCCATGGAGAGGAACTGGTCCTGGGTAGCCTTGAGCGATTGGTCAGAAAGAGCCTTGAAGGTGTCCGTGAGGCGCAGTTCGGCCTTTTCCAGTAACGCCTGTTTTTCCGCCGCCGCCTTTTTCTCCTCCTCAAGCCTTACTTCCAGCTTGGCATGGGCCTCGCGCAGGGTGGATTCCTTCTTTTGAAGCTCCGTAAAGCGGCCCTGCAGCTGCTCGACTTCACGTGCAGCTTCCTCACTGCGCTGCTGCTCGGCCCTCAGTTTCTCGGCGGCAATTCCGGTACGACCCTTGTTTCTGGCAGACAAGATCAGCCATGCAAAAACAACACCGAGGATTAGTCCTGCAGCAGCGGCTTCGAAGGAAAAGTTTTCAGGAGTGATCATGATACCTTGGATCGGGCAGAGTTTTTCTTGCGGTGCGTCAATCATGCGCCATAGTTTGGCCAACATCCGCTTACGGGATATCATTAACCCCGCAAGGCAGGGATGACAACTCATACAAACCAAAAAGACATTATGGCCCACGAATTACCAGAACTAGGATACGCATACGATGCCCTGGAGCCGCACATTGATGCGCGCACCATGGAGATTCACCACAGCAAACACCACGCCGCCTACGTCGCCGGTCTCAACGGAGCCCTCGAAGGCAACGCCGATCTCGAAGGCGTCTCCGTGGAAGCCCTGATCCAAAACCTCGACAAGGTTCCCTCCGACATCCAGACCCCTGTCCGCAACCATGGTGGCGGTCATTTCAACCACAGCTTGTTCTGGAAAGTCATCGCTCCCGGAGGAGCCTCCGCCCCCTCCGGAGATCTCGCTGAGGCCATCGATGCCAGCTTTGGCTCACTCGATGCGATGAAAGAGCAATTCGCTAAAGCAGCAGCGACTCGCTTCGGTTCCGGCTGGGCGTGGCTCGGCCTCAAGGAAGATGGCTCACTCGCCATCTCATCCACCGCCAACCAGGACAACCCGCTCATGGGTGAATTTGCAGGGGCATGCGGTTGCAAACCCATCCTTGGCCTCGATGTCTGGGAGCATGCTTACTACCTCAACTACCAGAACCGCCGCCCGGACTACGTTGCAGCGTTCTGGAATGTGGTAAACTGGGACGTGGTATCTGCAAACCTCGCAAGCGCTAAATGCTGCGGTGGTGGCTGTGGTTGCAGCTAGAGCGGCCCTCGCTCATCCCAGAGCAATCACACATTGCGACCATTCATCAGAATCATTCATCAGAACCATTCATGACAAACGCGGTCATGACGGATTTCCCCGTCAGGCCGCGTTTTTCTGTGCCTGCTTACCGGCTTATTGAGCAGGCTCAGCTTCACGCTTAGCCGCCTCAGCCTCAATACTCCTCTCAACCTTTCCCCCATCCGCGTCTGAGTCAGGCGCTTGATACTCATGATCGGTGAGGTTGGTCACCCCTACCGTGCGACCGACCGATTTTACAATACTGGCAGGGATTTTCACAACACTGTTGACGAGCTTACAAGACGGAAGCAAACAAACACAGCAACTCAGGGTCAAGATTTGAACGGCACGGGCAGCGTTGGAAGAATGCATCATGGAATAATGTATAAGTTGCTCAGTAAGCTACGGCATTGTCATCACCAGTCAATGCGCAACTACCCTGGCCTTTCCCGCTGATACCTCTCAATCGCCAACCTGATGCCCTTGGCCTTGTGCAGCGTTTCTTCAAACTCTTCAGCAGGATCAGAGTCTGCAACAATACCCGCACCGACATGGTAATGCAACTCGTCTCCATCTCGTACGAGAGTACGGATCGGAATGTTGAATTGGCTCTCTCCATTGA
The DNA here is from genome assembly GCA_040264795.1 of Akkermansiaceae bacterium. Classification (GTDB taxonomy): domain Bacteria; phylum Verrucomicrobiota; class Verrucomicrobiia; order Verrucomicrobiales; family Akkermansiaceae; genus Oceaniferula. The sequence goes on from JBDQHQ010000042.1 coordinate 10,425, forward strand.
AACCGATATAACCAACAGCACCCGTGTACAGACCACGCGGCACGGTCTCGAGCTCTTCAATAATTTCCATCGCCCGGTGTTTGGGAGCACCTGTGATACTCCCTCCGGGGAAACAGGCCGCCAATGCATCAAGATGATCGAGCTCCTCGCGCAAGGTTCCGTTAACGGTGGATACCAGGTGGTAAACATGCTCGAGTTTTTCGAGAGATAGCATGTCCGCGACCCTCACACTACCAAACTCACAGACTTGACCAAGATCATTGCGCTCAAGGTCGGTGATCATAATGAGCTCTGCATTTTCCTTTTCAGAATTCAAAAGCTCCAGCGCAGATTCCTGGTCCTGCTGCTCATCCTCAAAACGAGGTCGCGTGCCTTTGATTGGCCGGGTCTCAACCGATCTGCCACTCATACGCAGAAAGGTTTCAGGGGAAGATGATAACACCTCGCGTTCCTCCAAACTCATCCACACTGCCAGCGGTGCAGGTGTCTCCTCACGCAAGTGCCTGTAGAGAGGGAAAAGCGATCCTCCGCTCACTTCAGCACGGTAGCTCTGGGTAAGGTTGACTTGATAAATATCTCCAGCGGCAATGTATTCGTGAATACGGCGAACCCCCGCTTGGTATTGAGTCTCTGACATGCATGGCTCAAAGCCGCCGATGCTTGCCCTGTTCATGATATTTACATCTTTGCGTAGGCTCTCCACAAGCTTACCGCATTGCCACCACTGCTTACGCTCATGCTGATAAACCAGCATCTCGGGATAAATACCGAAGCAGAACCCCCCCTCATAATCGACCCAGCCACATGCGCCTCCAGCCGGGAAACCAAGTGAGCGAGCCTGGGTATCCCACTGGCCCAAGGCAGCACGCATCCGGCTTACATCCTCGGCAGTATGGATATCACCGCGTATGGTCTCAACTGGTCTTGCAGCAATGATGGAGACAGGGGCATGACTCCGTGAAGGTATGTTTCCCGAAGTATCAAAAAACATTAACCCGGGTAAGTGCTGCAGACCTGCAGCAACCTGAATGGGCTCCATATCGAGATCCACCGGCTGTGGTGCCTCCACCATCAAGGGTGCGACACAATCTTGCTTGATCCTTCCAGTCGAATCCACGACCCAAATCAAAGACCAAACACCCATAAGAGCAAGCACTCATCACGACGTATCGACAAGTTGGCATCACGTGAAGCTTTTCAATTTGCCTCCTGAAGTAACAAACCTTAGGTTCATGTAAAGTTGTCAGAAGCACTACATACCCAAAAGACAAGCTCTCAGATATCATGACCAATGCCAACAAACACAGGGCCCTACTTATCCTGATCACGACAATGATGACTATTTTTGCCTGCCCTCCTGTTCGGGCTGAGGAGCCGCAGCCCAATGATGCATTGAACAATCACCTCTTCTACAGGCATGCGCTCAAAAAAATCACGATCAAAGAAGTTGATTTCCAAGAGCTCAGCCTCAGTGAAACATTGTACATCCTCAAGTTTAGGATCGAAAATGAATCCAACAAGCAAATCACTCCTAATTTCATCATACGTGATCCTAATGGTGAGTTCAAAAACGGAACGATCACGCTCCAGTTAAAAAACCTGCCAGCCGATACCCTTTTGCGCTACATCGCTAATCAAGTGCAAGGTTACGTGCGCTATGAACGATATGCCATCGTCATCTCCCCAAGAGAAAGAACCCGGTAGAACCCCGCCGGTTCTGAACTGTCTCGCCTTTAAGGAAGCATACTCATACCTGGCCAGCGAGGTAATTGACCATCCACGCAACGACCACTACCTGGGGCAGTGTCAACATTGGTAATATCAACGACATCTTCCAGGACCTAGTGGTTTCTTTCAAGGCCATGATTTCGGTATAGTCGGTAGCGGCTCCAGCCATCAGAAACGCAAATCCATTACCCGGAGCATTTGCTCTGGTAACCAGATCAGCGGCAATCGGGCTGGACCCTTCAGAGCAGACTTCAATCACTGTGG
>JBDQHQ010000043.1:0-12386 GCA_040264795.1 Akkermansiaceae bacterium
ACATCATCCTCAGGGTGAACCGCAAAGAGCTGAGCGGGCCTGCTGAAATGCAAACCATGCTTCAAAGACTGCAGCCGGGTTCAAAAATTGATGTCACCTTCCAACGTGGCAGAGCGCGCAAAAATACCACCATCAAGCTGGGATCTCTCTCCGAGAACACAAGTATTCGCAACATTCCTCAGGCACGCATGAATACCATGGAGCGCATGGGCACTAATCCGAGTGATGTGCGGTCCAATTTCCCCAATGTCATCCAGTCTGACATGCCAACCAACGCCTCGGACGTAGGCGCACCTGTTACAAACCTTACCGGTGAGCTTGCGGGAATCGTCATCGCCCGTGGCAGTCGTATCAAAACATTCATCATACCTACGGAATCGATCAGGGAACTACTCTCAAAGCCTCCACAAAGCTTAAGAAAGGCCCAGGCTCATAGCGCAAGCCGCAGCAATGTAAGTGTAAAAAGAATAGAGGAGGATCCCCTCGAGCGAGTTCTTCGCTTACTCGGCAAATCCAAGAAATCCGGCAATGAGGGCCGCTAAAACACGAAAAAAGCATAGAAACCGTATGTAAAAGTGCTTTAGGTCTATAAAATAGGTATCGGCTAGCATCTTTTGCTTGCCAGAGAGAGAAAAATTCTTATTCTCGCTCATCGATCCAAGCGGGGTTTTCACTCCCCGCTTTTTGTTTTTTCCAGAAAAACAAAAATACCCTTTTTCAACCAAGAAAAGAAACACAACCATGAACCCAATTATCACTCCCTTTGCAGGCCTCGCAGGTCTTGTGATCGCATTCCTGATACTTGCCACCATTCTCAAGCGCTCCGGAGGCGAGGGCAAAGTCAAGTCCATTGCCGACAAGATCCACAAAGGTGCGATGGTCTTCATGCGCAGGGAGTTCCTGCTCATTTCCTTTTTTGCCATCATCATCGGTGGCCTGTTGTTCTTTTTCCAAAAACCTGAATACGGCAAACAACAATCACTGGCATTCTTCCTAGGCTGTCTTGCTTCCTCCCTTGCAGGATTCATTGGCATGTATACCGCAACTCGTGCCAATGTGCGCACCACCCTGGCAGCCAGGGACAATGGTCAGGCCGATGCACTCGGCGTGGCATTCTTCGGCGGCTCCGTGATGGGTCTCACCGTCGCATCCATGGGTCTGATCGGACTCGGTGGACTTTACTTCTTTTATAAAGACAACCACGCCGTCGCCGAGATCATGGAAGGTTTTGCCATGGGTGCGTCGCTCGTTGCCTTGTTTTACCGCGTTGGCGGCGGTATTTTCACCAAGGCCGCTGATGTCGGCGCCGACCTCGTTGGCAAGGTCGAGGCAGGCATTCCGGAAGATGACCCACGCAACCCGGGTGTGATTGCAGACAATGTGGGCGACAACGTAGGTGACGTCGCCGGCATGGGATCGGACATTTTTGAATCCTACTGTGGAGCTCAGATCGCCTGCGTAGCGATTGTCGCGGCCATGGCAGCCAAACTGAATGTGTCTGATCCGAGTGCCCTTGTTGCGCATGGCGCAAGCAAGGAGACCCTCATGCACATGCCTCTTGCTCTGACGACCATGGGACTGGCTTGCTCGATCCTTGGTATCCTGCTCGTGAAAATCATGTCCGCCAAGGATCCTGCCAGCGCCCTGCGCATAGGGACCATTGGTGCCGCTGTCATCTTCATTGCTGGAGCATTCGGGCTGTGTAATATATTCGGTGTTAGTAGCAACATCGCTGCAGCCGTGCTTTGTGGAGCCGTGGGCGGCATCATTATCGGCCTGGTCACTGAATATTATACGGGTGGAAAACCTGTGCGTGACATCGCCAAGTCCGGAGAAACCGGGGTTGCCACCGTGATGATCACCGGTCTATCTGTCGGACTTAAATCCGTCGCCGTTCCGATGCTCACGCTCGCGGCCATTATCTTTGTTTCCTATGAATTTGCCGGCCTGCTCGGCGTTGGTCTGGCTGCTGTCGGCATGCTCGGCACCGTTGGCATCACCATGGCGATCGATGCCTACGGCCCGGTTGCCGACAACGCAGGCGGCATTGCTGAGATGAGTGCCATGGGACCTGAAACTCGCAAAATCACAGACGGGCTGGATGCCGTGGGCAATACCACAGCTGCCATTGGCAAGGGCTTTGCTATCGGCGCCGCAGGCCTCGCTGCTCTCGCTCTGATCACCGCCTTCATCCAGAAAGCACATATCGCGAACTTTGATTTTAAGGACGAGGCTGTGCTACGCACCTTCTTCGTCGGCCTCTTTATCGGAGGTGTCGTACCGTTCCTTAACGGCGCTATCACCATGGATGCCGTCGGCAAAGCCGCCTTTGAAATGATCAACGAAATCCGTCGTCAGTTCCGCGAAATACCAGGACTGCTCGAGGGTAATGGCGAGCCGGATTCAGACAAGTGTGTAGACATTGCAACTCGCGCAGCCACCAAACGCATGATCCTGCCTGCCGTATTAGCGGTCGGAACACCCATCGCAGTGGGTTTTGGCTTCAAAACGATGGGCGTGGGCGCAATTGCCCTCACTGGGACCCTCTGCGGCGCCCTCCTCGGCTGCCTTCTCATGGCGCTCTTCATGTCCAATGCCGGTGGCGCTTGGGATAATGCCAAGAAATACGTTGAAGAAGGTCACCACGGAGGCAAGAACTCCGAGACACACAAAGGCTGCGTGGTTGGTGACACCGTTGGTGACCCATTCAAGGACACCTCCGGCCCCTCGATGAACATCCTCATCAACGTCATGGCGATTGTAAGCCTTGTGATCGCTCCACTGCTCTAGAAGATAGAACTCTTCATGCCACCATCGGGACACACACGTAACCGGTCCGGCTTCAAAGAGCGGGGATCTGGTAGCCGTCGCTCCAGATCAGTGCCCTACAAAAAAAGGTTCGTTGTCGCCCTTTTCTTCTCTGTGCTCTTTTACCTGGGCATCATCGCCTTGTTCACCTCAGCGGTTGCATTTTTCTTTGCTTCAGCTGAGTTCAAGAAGATTTCCGCTGAGATCCTGATAGCATGCCTTGGAATCAGTCTTGTCACTTGGCTGATCTCCTATGTCAAACGACGAGGTGCTTTGTGCCCACTTTGCAAATCAACCCCCTTCGCTGACAATCTGGCCCGCAAGCACGAAAAAGCATTTAGATTGAGGCCTTTCAACTACGGCACTACCGCAATTCTCACAGCTTTATTTCTCCAACGCTGGCGTTGCATGTATTGCGGCACATCTTTCGATCTCCTCCAAACCAAAAAAAAGGATCAGTAATTATCTTGGCGTTTACCGACCATTCGATCAGCACAAAAAAATGAGGGCCTGCTTACGCAGACCCTCATTCTCCAGACAAACTGAACTATGAATTCATTCAGTTAAAGTTTTTAGAATGCGACGGATAGGGAAATGCCCCCGTAGAAAAGGTCATCGTTGCCGTCAGAGGAATCTGCTGAGTTAGCCAAATCATCATCAGCACCTACATATTTCAGATAAGGAGTAAGTGTTACGTCCTCCTTGAGTGTAATCGGTAATGCAGCTGATAGGTAGAAGTGGTTGAAGCCACTAAGGGAGCCCCCACCTGCTTCATCAGTCTCGCTGTTATAGTCATCGCTCCATGCTGCGCCGACGGCCAGATCAAGACTTGCACATGCATTAATCTCAATGCTTTTGCCGGCCTCAAACTCAAGATAGCCGCCATCAATGGCGTCAAAATCTTCATAATAAGTCAATGCCAGACCAATTCCGCAAGCAAGTTCCGTAGAGATACCCAAAGAGAATTCCTCTGTATTGATGTCACTTGCACCCGGGAAAATGTAATTGGTGTAACCCACACTTAGGTCAAAGTCACCCAAGGTCTTGGTCAAGCCAATGTAGATATCAAGCTCGTCGCCCTCACCACCATCTTCATCCCAACTCGCATACCAAAGACCTCCATTGAGGGAGAGTCCGTCAGCTAGTTCATAGTTAAGATCAAGTCCTACGTCCACCAGGTCATCACCAAAATCAACTCCACGAAATTCGTAAATGGAGTGGTAACCGGTGTAGAGTTCGGCTTCGATGTCATCGATTCCTGCGAATGCGGAGCACGCTGTTAGCAAGCTGCCACCTATCATTAATGATGTAATTGTATTTTTCATCTCGGCATGAGGTTGAGCAGTAAGCATGCCAACCCGCTCGTTATGCCGCATAAAAACTTCAAATAAAAAAAGCAGAGGCAATTTTATAGACCCCAGCCTTATGATAATCAGTCGGTTTGGGTTTCTCTGTTGTAAGGCTCATCGCTGGCTCATGAATCTGAAAAGCTCTATGCCCAATGTGTATTCCTTCCCCATGAGCTCACCATACATCTCACAATACATGGGTGGATAATGCGGGTAGGCGGGAAAGCTATTGAGCTCAATATTCATGCCTTGCAATCGGTATTGTAAGTGCCGAGCCGGACAAAAACACAGAGTGATTTCAACAGAAGTAACAGCTAGGGGCTAAAGCTGGCATTTACCCGATTGCATCATTCTTATTCGGGTTTTTGTGGCCAAGTTCATTGCCAAAATAAGAGGTAATTCGATGAATATACCCATGAGCTAAATTCATTCTAATCCCTTGTATTACAGTGGCTAGCAATCGTTCATCTGACAGCAAGCTCATTTGACCACCCTGCCCGCTCGAAGTTTTGGCACGGCATCTGCTACATGACTTTTTCAATTACCAAACAACAACCAACCAACTCCATGATTAAAAAATCAATATTACCTCTCTCCCTCCTAGCGATGGGATCGGGATCACTGTTTGCAGCTGAAGACGAAACCAAAGCTGGCTATGACGAGCTCGTTGCAGGTCAGGGCGACTACGCCTACGCCTTCGACTTTTTCACAACTTCCATGTTGTGGACTTGTATAGCCGCGGCACTCGTCTTTCTGATGCACCTCGGATTTGCCTCACTCGAGGCAGGCCTCACTCAGAGAAAAAACACCGTTAACATCTTGTTCAAGAATGTGTGGATTATCTCTATTGGTCTCCTCACCTACGCACTGCTAGGATTTAACACACACTACCCATGTGGCAACTGGCAGATCGAAAATTGGCTCGGCATCAACGGCCCAATTGGGGATCTCAATGCTGATGGCGGTGACACCTTCGGCTATGGAGGCGTTGGCCTCTGTATGACTGGATTTGGTGATTTCATCTTCCAGGCTATGTTTGCTGCAACTGCTGCTACCATCGTATCAGGAGCAGTTGCTGAGCGTGTTAAGTTATCATCATTCATGATCTACTCGGCCATCTTGGTAGCTTTCGGTTACACCATCGCCGGTTCATGGCACTGGGGTGAGGGTTTCCTCAACCAGATGGAAGTTCCTTTCTATGACTTCGCAGGTTCTACTGTGGTTCACGGCTTCGGTGGTGCTGCTGCTCTTGCCGCAGTTATTATTCTCGGACCACGTGCTGGCAAGTATACCAAAAACGGCATCAAGCCTATCTTACCTTCCAACCTCCCACTGGCTACCATCGGTGTATTCCTCCTGTTCTTTGGGTGGTTTGGTTTCAACGGTGGTTCCGTACTGTCTGCCGCTCCCGGACCACTTGGCTTGGTCTTCACCACAACAGCGCTCGCTGCTGCTGCAGGTGGAGTAGCCTCAATCCTCGTATCATGGATTGTGCTGAAGAAGCCGGACCTATCCATGGCTCTTAACGGACTCCTTGCAGGACTCGTTTCCATCACAGCTGGTGCTGATGCAGTTAGCGTTTGGTCTTCGGTTGCAATGGGCGCCATTGGCGGTGTGATCGTAGTCTTCTCGATCCTGTTCCTCGACAAAATCAAGATCGATGATCCTGTTGGAGCGATCTCCGTTCACGGCGTCGTGGGCATCTGGGGAACAATCGCTGTAGCACTCTTCTCCGATGCTTCTACCATCGGTTCACAGTTCATCGGTGTGATTGCGGTCTATGCATTCGCCTTCATCTTCTCCTTCATCGTATTCTACATTATCAAATTGATCATGGGTGTGCGTGTAGACGAGAAGGAGGAGCACGAGGGACTCGATGTTGCAGAGCACGGTTCGCCAGCCTACAACGAATAACTTCATTCATAACCACCAACCGGAGGAGCTTTGCTCCTCCGGTTTTTTTGTGCCTTTTTCTCCATCCGGTACTTCCCATGACCCCGCCCCACACTCTATGATCCTGGCAGTTGCTAGCATCATTATATTTTTCCTCATGCGCACCCTCATCGTCGACAATTCCAACACACGGACCAAGTTTGCCCTAGCTGTCGATGATCAGCTCGACACCTGGCGGTCGATCATCCCAACTCCGGAAATCTCTGCAGGGTCGTTGGAGGATCTTCTCGAGAATATCGAATGGGACGGCTCTATTATTAGTTCTGTCGTTCCCGAAAAAGCGGCAATACTCAATTCCTACCTCGAGCAAAAACCCTGTCACCAGCTCAATCACCTGAGTAAACTGCCCATTGGCATCAATTATCCCAAACCCGAGCAAATCGGAGCAGACCGCCTCGCCAATGCCGTCGGCGCACATATCCTCTACGGTAGTCCATGTATCGTCCTCGACTTCGGTACTGCTGTGACCTTCGACGTCATTGCACCTAATGACTCGGTGAATCATGATACTGAGCTACCAGCTCCCCCATCCTATCAAGGGGGAGTCATCGCTCCCGGACTCGCCTCCATGACCGAGGGTTTGGCTCATCGAACTGCTCTACTGCCTCATATCAAATTGCAAGAACCGGATTGCGCTATTGGCAAAACCACCGAGCAGGCCATGCTTGCAGGAGCGGTCTATGGATACCGTGGGCTAGTACGTGAAATTCTTCATAATCTGAGTAAAGAACTCTCAAGCAAACCACTGGTCATTGCGACCGGTGGGGATGCTCCTCTCATCACTCGAGGCCTTGATGAAATTCACCACCTCTCACCTGACCTGACTCTTGAGGGCTTGAGGGTCATCGCAAATCTCAATTTATAACACTTATGAATCAGTCATCCCTAACTACATCCCTTGGCATCGATTTCGGCGGCACCAGTGTCAAATTCGGAGTTGTCCGGGGAAACGAGGTCATCGCTCAGGCCCCCGCCATTGCCACCGAGGATTTCAATGAGGCAGCGCCCTTGATTGATGCCATCGTTTATGTCATCGAGGATCTACGTATACACCACCCTGAGATTTGTGCCGTTGGGGTGGGTGTGCCTGGCTTTGTTGATTTTGAGACAGGAACCATTCACAACCTCACCAACGTCAAAGGATGGACCAACATTGCCCTGCGCGAGATTCTCCAAGAGCGGACAAAACTTCCCGTAGCGGTTGAAAATGATGCCAATTGCATGGCCTACGCTGAGTGGAAAGTAGGAGCTGGAATGGGCAAGGATCACCTTGTTTGCATCACGCTGGGTACCGGTGTGGGTGGAGGAATCATCACTCACGGCCATATGCTACGAGGTGCTCATTCTGTTGCCGGAGAACTTGGCCAGACATCCATCGACTATCGTGGCCGGGAAGGAGCTTATGGAAACCTGGGCTCTCTGGAGGATTACATTGGCAACAATGAAATTGCTGCGGATGCCCGCCAAACCTACGCTGATCATGACATTGAGAAGAGTATCACAGATTGCACGCCCGTAGCCCTATCTCAGGCAGCTGCCGGGGGTGATCAAATCGCCGTGGAAATTTGGCAAGGTATTGCCCAGAAGCTTGCGTGCACCGTTGTCAACGCGTGCTGGTTTCTTAACCCGGCCGCCATCATCATCGGTGGTGGTGTGGCCAAAGCCGGCAAGCTTCTCTTTGACCCGCTCAAGGAAAGCATTGAAAAACAACTATCCGCGGCATTTCTCAATGGGCTTGAAATCATTCCTGCTCAATTCAGCAACGATGCCGGCATCATTGGAGCTGCCACCCTTGCTCGCGAGGAGGCCGGCAAGGCAGAGTAAAAATATCAGATGGCCGCAGTTTTAACGTGCCATACGCCCTTTACGTGTTTAATCTGAATTGAAGCTTTTTCATTTATCATGAGTCAAATCGGCAATCTCACCCTCGACCCTTCAACCCCGTTTTTCATCCTCGGTCCTTGCGCACTCGAATCAGAGGAATTTGCATGGAAAATGGCTCACTCACTCAAGGAAATAGCTGATCGCACCGGTATTCAGTTCATCTTCAAGGCTTCTTATGACAAGGCTAACCGTACTTCGGTCGACTCCTTCCGTGGCCCGGGTGTCGTGGAAGGATGCCGCATTCTAGGCGAGATTGGCAAGGAACTCGGCGTGCCAGTCACTACCGACATCCACACCCCTGAGGAAGCTGCTATTGCTGCTGAAACTGTCGATTTCCTCCAAATCCCGGCATTCCTTTGTCGTCAAACTGACCTGCTCGAAGCTGCTGCTAAAACCGGCCGTCCTATCAACATCAAGAAAGGACAATTCCTCGCTCCCTGGGATGTCAAACCCATCGCGGGAAAGATGAAACACTTTAACTGCGAGCACTTCTACATTACCGAGCGTGGCTCCACCTTTGGTTATAACAACCTTGTTGCTGATATGCGCTCGCTTTATTGGATGCGTGATATGGGCATGAAAGTCATTTTTGACGCCACTCACTCCGTGCAACGCCCGGGTGGAGATGGCGCAACTACAGGTGGTGATGGTGAGCTCGCTCCCGTGCTTGCAAGAGCGGCTATTGCCACAGGGGTTGATGGTGTTTTCATGGAAACCCATTCGGATCCAACAAACGCCTTCTCAGACGGCCCCAATCAAATTCCTCTAAGTAACATCGAGGCTGTTCTCAAGCGCCTGATGGCAGTGCATCAGGCAGCACACTGTGGCGAATAGCTTCCATGCCTCCCACGTGAATACCATTCTTAATAAGTTGATTGATCATTACAAACCTAACAGGCCCACAGCCTTGCTCCTAGGCTTTGCGATAGCCACAACTCTGCTTCTTGCGTGCTCAGATGACAAGACAGCGAGCAAGCCTAACGAATCCCCCAAAAAAGAACTTGTTAAAAACCCAAAAACCAAAAAAACCGCCGATAAGTCTTCAGCTCAAAAAGGTAAAGAAGACAGCAACAAGAAATCAGGTATTGTTTTGTTAGATCAGCTTCACAAAGATACTGTATTAAGACAAGTGAGACTGCCCCGCTACGATGAGGATTTTAATCCACTCTCTTTGCTCAATGCGGAAAGAATGCAAGTTATTGATGGCAATACCATTGAGGCTCACGATGTCTCTATGGATCTTTACGATAGGGATGGAAGCGTCAAAGCGAACACCAAGGTCAGACAAGCCATTTATACCGAAGAAAATGCTATTCTCAGAGCTCAAGAGGCTATCTACATCAGCGGAGTAAATTTCAAAATATCGGGAACAGGAATGGTCTATGAAATCAATACTGGTCAGGGTTTCATCACAGGCCCCGCTTCATCTCTATTTCTAATCGATCGGTAGAGATCAACAGATGATACATACAAAACAAACCGAATCCTATTTATCAGACAGAATGCAGGCTAACAAGATCACCATATTTATCATGAGAAAACGGGGAACTGCTACCGCGTGCGCATGCTTGACGATGATTCTCACAACTGCAACCCTCGTAGCAAACCCGCCAACACAGGACAACAAATCTGATAGTCGTGCTGATCGCATCAGCAGCAAAACCGCAGAGCTTCAGCAAGAAATCGACAGTGAGATCGAGCAAGGCAGCGAACAGCTCGTTGCCGGTGACAAAAAGATGCATGCATTTCTCAAAAGCAGCGGCCAGGACAAGCAGCTCGAACAGGTTAAACAAACTGAACCGGACTCAACCTCGAATGTGAAGCAAACCCCTGCCGCCATTACTGATAAGACAGAGACCAAAGCTCAAACCAACACTACTGAGAACAAAGAGACAGCTGCAGAAAAACCGCCGACCACCATCAAGATAGAATGCGATGGCGGCATTTATTTCAATAATGACGACGGTATTCTGGCGTATCTCAAAAACATCAGGCTCGATGAATCCGACTCGAGCTTCAAGCTGAGATGCAGTGACGAGCTCAAGGTAATCTTCGATAAGACGCCTGAAGAGAGAGAGAATCAGCCAGATAAAGAAAAGCAAAAGGTTCAACCTGACCCAAAGAAGACAGACCCATCAACTCAAAAAGACAGCAGCTTTTCTGAGTTGGGAAATCTCAATAAAATCATTGCTACCGGAAATGTCAGAATTGCCGGTGTGAACAGCGATGGGCAACCCTTCCTTGCATCGGGCAACGAGGCAAGCTATAACGCGAAGACTGGAAAGATGATTCTCAAGGGTGGCCAACCCACTCTTCAATGGGATGCCAATCAATACTTGCAAGCACAAGAAGAAGGCTTGTGGATCACCATCCAAATGCGAGATAAGAATATCGACAGTATTACCACCAGCGAGGGGAAATGGATGACGAAAGCTGTCATCAAGGAAAATTCCCCAGAGTAATCGAATAACCATGTCAGAGACTCAAACCACAACTAGCGAGCAATCATCTGCGCTCGTGCCACCCTCGGATCATACCACCCTGCATCTAGGAACCGGAACTCGACGCACTGCACCAACATTGCTTGAGGCTCGCGGTTTGATGAAAACCTACGCGGGGCGAACCGTGGTCAACCATGTCGATCTCAGTGTTCGCGAGGGAGAAATCGTGGGTCTGCTCGGCCCCAATGGCGCTGGCAAGACCACCAGTTTTTATATGATTGCCGGTCTTATTCCCGCCGACTCAGGTGTCGTAAGCTTCGCAGGAAACGATATTTCGACATTACCCATGCACAAACGAGCAAGGCTTGGTATGGGGTATCTGCCTCAAGAGGAGTCCATTTTCCGGCACCTGAGCGTCATTGATAACCTGCTGGCTGTATTAGAGACCCGCAAAGAACTCAGCCGCAAAGAACGACATCACCGGGCAGATCAATTGTTGGAGCGCTTCAATATTTCGAAACTTCGCAAGTCTGAAGCGCTCTCTCTTTCGGGTGGAGAAAAACGGCGCCTCACCATCGCTCGCTCTCTTTGCACGGAGCCCACACTTCTGATGCTCGATGAGCCGTTCAGTGGGGTAGATCCCATTGCCGTCGGTGACATCCAGACCATCGTCCGCGATCTGCGTGACCAAGATGGGCTCTCCATACTCATTACCGATCACAATGTACGTGAAACCCTTCACATTACTGATCATGCCTATTTACTTCACGAGGGTCAGCTCAATCTCGAGGGAGAAGCCCAAGACATTGCTGCCAACCCCCTTGCTCGGAAGCACTATCTGGGAGAGGATTTTGTCCTTTAATGAGCCATTCTGTGATATTGAATTTACACTACATAACGATTTCGCAGCCAAGTGCTGCATAACACAAACAAGAAAGGAAAAAACACGATGCAATCAGCTAACGCTAATACGCAAATTACTGTTACCGTACGTCACGAGGATGTCACCGATGCCCTGCGAGATTACGCAACCAAGAAAATTCAGGGGCTCCATCTGGACTATCCCAAGATTATCGAAGCCAAAGCCATCCTGGACGCTCACAAGAACCGACACCATGCTGAAATCATCCTCTTCTGCGCCAACCACATCGTCATAGATGCTTCATCAGAGAGCAAAGACATGTATGCAGCCATTGATGAAACGATCGCCAAAATCGCCCGCCGCATGCGCAAACACAAGACACGACTGCTCAAAAAGCACCGTGCTAACAGAGGCAAGGACACCATCAGACACCTGGATGAAAAAATATTTGCTTCCAATGTGCTCGATAGCATCCCTGAGGAGGAAGATCCGGAAACGGATCCTGAACCCATGATCATTCACCGTGAATCATACCGCTTGCGCACCTTACTCAAAGAAGAGGCTATCATGGAGCTCGAGCTCTCCGACAAACCCTTCATTGTCTATACCAATGAACGGCGCGGAGTTCTTCAGATTCTCTATCGTCGAAATGACGGCGACTACGCCATCATTGAGCCATAGAAGTCTCATTTCGACTTAGGCCTAGTATTGAACCAAATGCCACTAAGGAGCGTTCACCCATCAAAGGGGGCGCTACGAGGTGGCATTTTTTGTGGATCTGTAGGTTATTGACCCGTGCCTGGAGACTCATCATTTTTTTCAGCAGGCTCAAGCTGATCCTCTGGTGCCTGCTTTTTCAATTCCTCTGATTCGCTGACCTTGTCAGCTACTTGATCAGAAGCTGGAACTGCACCGCTCTTCTTCTTGGTCTTTTTTTTCTCGCCCGGAGAACACTTGCCAGACATTCATGTCGGTATGCCAAAAGCCGGTAATATCCATAGCTGCAAGGCAAAGTACAGAACGATGAAACCGACAAAAAACCAAATCTCTTTCATAACACTAAGAGTAGTATTAAAGGGTATTATTCCC
>JBDQHQ010000044.1:0-12300 GCA_040264795.1 Akkermansiaceae bacterium
CCTCTATGTGCAAAAATTCGACACCGAGCTCCTTGTCCGGGGCAATCTGTCTGCCAGCTTTGATTTTACCTGTGATCGCTGCCTAAAACACTTCACCCAGACTATTTCAGCAGACGATATAAGCATCTGTGTTGAGATTTCGAGCTCCCAGGTCGATCTCGCGGATAGCTTGAGAGAGGAAATAGTGGTTCTTTTTCCGGATTACCCCCACTGTAATGAGGGTGACGAGGATTTGGAATGCAATATCGATTACCGGTATTTAGCAGTGGACAAGACCCCCATTGATGAGGTAAAGACCCCCTCCCATGACGGCTCTCCCAATCCATGGGATGCACTCGATGCACTGGACGACAAAAGCCCACCGAGTTCGAATTGAGTGATCAAAAGACGTCAAACACTCATAATCAACAACTTAACAAACTCAACCTACCAATACCATGGCTGTACCTAAGCGCAGAACATCCAAAATGAAGCAAAAGATGCGTCGCGGAGCTAACCGCTGGCGCACTCCTAAGCTCAAAACATGCCCTGAATGTGAAAGTCGCGTTCCCTCTCACATAGCATGCCCTCATTGCGGGACTTACCGAGAGCGCCAAGTACTGGAAGTAGACGCCCTCTAGGCCCCTTCCAGCACAATGCATTTTACTCACGAAGCGCAATGCCATGGCATTGCGCTTGTTTCATGTAAAAATAGCACTGCACTGTCTTGTATCTTGTGCTAATGATCTCTTTATCCAAGCTATGAAAATCGCACTCGATGCTATGGGCGGAGATGAAGCGCCTACCGTGAATATTGTTGGAGCGCGAGATGCTCTGAAGCTGTATCCGGACATTGAAACCATTTTCCTTGTTGGCCAGGCTGAAGTTCTCAGAAAACAAGTCGAGGAGCACGAACTGAGTGATCCAAGAGCCGTCATCGTCGATGCTCCCGATGTAGTTGAGATGCATGAATCCGGAGCTAAGTCTCTACGTGCTAAAAAGAAATCATCCATCTCAGTGGCAACTGACATGGTTAAATCAGGAGCTGCTGATGCCGTAGTCAGTGCTGGCAACACAGGCGCCTCCGTAGCTGCCGCCACCGTCAAACTAAGAACCTTACGCGGGGTTGAACGAGCTGGCATTGCCTCGGCCATCCCAAATGAATATGGTATCTGCCAACTACTCGACGCAGGAGCTAATCCTGAGGCCAAACCAGAGCACCTCATTACTTATGCGGTGATGGGTGCTGTCTACTCTCATTACGTTCTTGGAGTGAAACGCCCAAAAATAGGCCTCATGTCCAATGGTGAGGAGGACGAAAAAGGAACCAAGTTCACCAAAGAAACATTCTCCCTGCTCAAAGAGCTTCAATCATCAGGTGAGGCTCCTTTTGAATTTGTCGGCAACGTTGAGGGTCACGATCTATTTGAGAGTGATCTCAACGTAGTTCTCTGTGATGGCTTTACGGGTAACATTATCCTCAAAAGCTGTGAGGCTACCGCCAAGGCCATGTCAAAGTGGCTCAAGGTTGAATTTAAACGCAACCCTCTACGCATCATGGGGGCTGCCATCGCCAAGGGAGCTTTCAATGCTGTAAAGAAAAAGAGCAGTTACGAATATGTGGGAGGATCTCCCCTACTGGGAGTCAACGGGGTTTGTATTATCGGGCATGGTGGTTCATCAGCACTCGCCATACAAAATGCCATCCGTGTGGCCCGTGAAACAGTCAATCTTGAGGTCAATCCACACATTGAAGAAACGCTGGATAAGATCTCTTGAATCAGCAGAGACAAACGGCACTCAAATCCGTCGCGACCACGGTCTATTTTACTGTTCAAGCGAAATTTCTTGGCTAGGTTTCTTCTATCCCAATACCGCTTGACCTTATGAATTCATCTACATCTGTCATTCCTGTCACGATCGCCGGCACCGGTAGCTACGTTCCAGAACGTGTTATGACCAATGATGATTTGGCTCAGCTCGTTGACACCAGTGACGAGTGGATTACAGCCCGCACAGGAATCAGAGAGAGGCGCATCGCTGCTGATGGCGAGCACACCTCTGACCTGGCAACCAAGGCTGCCGAAAAGGCCCTGGAGCAAGCTGACATCAAAGCGGAAGATGTTGAACTTATCATTGTTGCCACGATTACCCCGGACACTCCAACTCCTGCGACTGCATGCCACGTTCAAGCTAAACTCGGATCATATTC
Organism: Akkermansiaceae bacterium; assembly: GCA_040264795.1. Taxonomy (GTDB): domain Bacteria; phylum Verrucomicrobiota; class Verrucomicrobiia; order Verrucomicrobiales; family Akkermansiaceae; genus Oceaniferula. The sequence continues at coordinate 2,192 of JBDQHQ010000044.1, forward strand.
CGCAGTTGCTTTTGATATTTCCGCAGCTTGCTCAGGATTTTTGTATGCGATGAAAATAGCCAAGCGCTTGATCTCTGATGGGGCATATAATAATGCTCTCATCATCGGTGCTGAAAAACTATCCTCCGTGACTAACTGGGAGGACAGAAATACCTGCGTATTATTTGGTGATGGAGCTGGCGCCGCTGTATTGCGCCGCAGCGAAGAGGGTGAAGGGCGCATACTAGCCACAGAGATGGGAACCGATGGACGCCACACAGGCCTTTTGGAAATCAAAGGCGGAGGATCAGCCTGTCCCATCACGCCAGCAAATGCTGAATCCAATCTGCAAACTCTGGCTATGCAAGGTCGTGAGGTATTCAAGCTTGCGGTTAATGCGATGAGAACGGCTGCAGAGACCGTCATCAGTCGTGCGGGCCTGACAGCGGATGACATTAAGTTGATCGTGCCGCACCAAGCCAATTTACGTATCATTGACGCGATTGCAGACCGTCTCTCCGTTCCCAATGAAAAGGTTTATGTCAATCTGGACAAATATGGCAATACCTCGGCTGCGGCGGTTGCCATCGCTCTTGATGAAGCTCACCGCGAGGGGCGCTTTACACGTGGTGACAATATCATACTCGTTGTTTTCGGTGCCGGGCTTACTTGGGCCGCAACAGCTATCGAATGGTAATTACCTGAGGGCAACTGCTTAGGCTTGGCCGTATCTTCGAATCTGCTCAACTGTCTCCTCACTATCTTCGAGTTCGACATTGCGGTGCACCCAGACACTTTGCACCAGACCGAGCAGGAACATGATCATGACAATGAATGTTCCGGAATAGCTTACCAGAGGTAAGGGAATGCCCGTAATCGGCGTCATAAGAACACACATACCAATATTTTCAAAAATGTGGGCGAACATCAATGCCACTACAGCTGCAGCGATGATTCTTCCTGAACTATCCCTGCTATAAAAAGCAATGAAGATACATTGGATAAGCAACATGGAATAGGCGGTTAGCAGCAGCAGGCTACCACGGAATCCCTGCTCCTCTCCAATGACACCAAAAATGAAATCATTGTGTGCTGTTTTCCACGGAATATATTTCTTGTCGTGAAGTGAACCACGCTCACTTGAGGCATTCCAACCAAGACCTTTCCAGCCAGCTTTACCGATGGAAGTGGAAACCCAGTATGGGGCGTAGGCATCCCCATTGATATCAACTTCTCTACCGTTAAGCATATCCAAATAGAGCTCAATACGCTCAGCACCGCGTTGGGAAGCCTTGGGTAAAACAATGAAATATGCCAGTGCCACACATCCGAAACCCACCACCCCCATCATCAATAAATAACGATATGGGATCCCACATACTAACATGACAACAGCTGTCACAGGCACCCAGACAAGAGCTGAACCCATATCCCCCATAGCTACCACGATGAGGAATGGGACACCCGCTAAAATCGCAATAATCGCCACCTTGATATAAGGCAGCCTGAAAAAAGCATGCCAGCGCGGTAAATCCTGTAATAAGGATCCCATCAAAACAATACCTCCGGCTATGCCGAGCTGTGTAGGCTGAAAGGAGATCGGCCCGAGACGAATTTGGTGAACATCACTTCCCTTGTAGATGGCAACCATCATGAGAGCCAATCCAGAGAGATACATCGGTATTCCTAACCATCGTATCCAGCGATAATCGACCATGGCTGTGATGAGAAAGACCAGACAACCTGCCATGATCCAGACTTTCTGGCGCTGAGCGTAGTATTCACCTCCGCTTGGCAAATGCCTGGCCGCACTCTCAATGGCATATACACCGAAAATTGCCAATGCCAACATCGTCAGCACCAGTAGCCAGTTCATTGCCAATATTTTACGCAGCAAAGAAATCATTTGATCATTGGCCTAAATGAAAGTCACAGGATGGTCTATTCTTGCACGGGAGCTTCAGAGGCAAATTTGTTTAACTCCTTAAGCAAAACCTCAGTGATATCTGTCGCGTCCTTTAAATAGAGAAAAAACGAAACCTGATTAGTATTTTTACCTGATTGATCGAAGACAAAGTCATAGTTTCCTTTTTTGGAAAACGAGATCACCTTTGAGCGTATTTCACTCATAATGCCTTGCATGCTTGCTGCCTTGCGCCTGTCGACATCCTCTTTCTCATTTTTCTCTTCACGCCTCATCTCATTGATGAGCATCTGGCGCTCTTGCTCAATCAACTGAAACTCCTTGGCAAGTTTCTGCTTTCGTTCATCAACGTTTTCGTTCTTGAGCTTTTTATCAATTTCTTTGAGCTCCAGAATCATCTCGTTAACTGTCTCTATCTTCTGATTTACCCTTTTCTGAATGCCCGCATAGTCTTTGTTGAATTGCAGCTGAGCTTCCTCTGTTCGGAAATACTCATTAAAGAGCCTCTGTATGTCTACCACCGCTATTTGAGGTTTGTCCGCCATAGCGCTTCCTAGCGTTGCTGCGAACATGGTGGTTATAAGATATATGTGCTTGAATTGAGTCATGGGAAAGCCAGGTCCTTTAAGAATCTAAAATGCCTGCTTAGGGCATAATCGTCAATAGCATCTCATCTACTGAGCATAAAAAACACCCTTTCCCATGGGAAAGGGTGAATGAGAATAAACTCTGGTAATGGAGGTCTTAAAAGTCGGGGGTTATTCTGCAGCCGGAGATGCCCCATCACCTGATTTGGGAGCATCCGCATTGAGCTTTTTCAGGAGAGCCACCGTTACGTCTGTGGCATCCTTGGTGTAGAGGAGAAAAGGCACCTGGTTGGCGCTTACACCTGACTTATCCAGGACATAGTCAAAATCCTCTGCTTTGGCGTAATCGACGATCAACTTACGGATTTCCTCTAAAATACCTTGCATGCTGGCCTGCTTCTTGAGTTCCAACGCACGTGTTCTGCGACCAAGAAATTCTCTTCTTTCACGGTCCATGGCCTTGGCTTCATCGAGCTTCATCTGAAAGTCACGTGATTTTTCACGCTTTACTCCATCGGCAAGAGTAGGGTCTTCAATTTGCTTTTTGAGTGCTTGCAGCTGCTCCTCCAGCTGACGAATACCGGTGAGTCGCTCGTTGTTTTCCTTTTGAATGCGGGCAAATTCTTCACTGAATTTTTGCTGTTCATCATTGGTGCGGTGATACTCCTTGAAGAGAATCTGCATATCCACAGTGGCAATTTTCAGACGTTGTGCCGAAGCTGATGCAGCACTAAACATGGCAATGAGACAGATAGCTGCAGCGAATTTAAGATGATATTTCATAGTCATTGGTAATAATCGTTGAAGTGGCCCGGCAAGCGATTGCGGGCCGCATCACAACGCGTATGAGGCATTTACAGCATTGAATGCAAAAACTCAGCGTTGCAGTGCAAAGCTGCACGGAATAGCATGCCGCGTCAATCTCTATCCCGAGTCATAATCCTCTTTCCTCCCAGACCATGAAAGTTGCAACCAACGCCTCCGATCTTGAGCAATGCATTGCTCAGTCAAACCCCGCCTGTCTGCGTGTATTAGTACCTACTATGGGCTCTCTCCACGCGGGTCACCTTGCTTTGGTTCGGAAAGCTCGCGAGCTCGCTTCCCCAGAGGGATGCGTCATTCTGAGCCTCTTTGTCAACCCGACACAGTTTGATCGCGCTGACGACTTGGATCATTACCCACGTGCCTTGGAGAAGGATCTGGCACTGTGTCAGCAACACGGTGTGGACATCGTGTTTGCGCCGGAAAGTTCTGAAATGTATGATCCAAATCACTCCGTCACTGTCAGCGAGTCACAGCTCTCAAAGAGGCTTTGTGGTGCATCAAGATCCGGGCATTTTGACGGCGTATGCACCGTTGTCCTGAAGCTTTTCAACCTTACCCGACCAGGTATTGCGGTTTTTGGAAAAAAAGATTACCAGCAGCTCGCCATCATCTGCCGCATGGTTCGTGACCTTAATGTCGCTGTGCGTATTGAAGCTGTTGATACCGTCAGGGAGAGTAGTGGTCTGGCATTATCATCGAGAAACCAACGACTCTCGGATCACCAACGTGTGGACGCCTCCCGGATCAGACGCGCTCTACTGGACGCGCAAACTGCTCATCAAAATGGCTTGAGGACAGCTGATGAGCTACTCACCATCGTCAGAAATGAGATAGAAAGCTCCGAGCTCGAGCTCAACATTGATTATCTGGAGCTTGTCGATCAGGAAAACTTACAAGCCATCGATACCATTACATCCCCCGCCCTCATTGCTACTGCAGTGTTCTATGGCCAGGTGCGGCTCATCGATAATATCGAGCTGCCTTAAAGTTCTCCGAATTTTTTCCAAAACAGGCTTGTTTGTCGGGAGTCAGGCACAACTTCAAGCAGTGTAGTTTTCTCTTGGGGCTCAAGATCAAAATCTTCCATGCCATGCACCTTCTTGTAATGCATGCCCCACATCGCAGCCCAAGACTCAAAACCATACTCATGCGTATTGGTGAGAAGTCGAGACACTCTCTCATCCAGGCTTTGCATTGCCGGTAAACGCTCAAATATCTTGCCGCCCGAGTTATTTATGACCACCAAAACACGACCGCTACACTCAACCTGACTGAGAAGTGATGGTGCTGCCAGATCATATAGAGCTGTAAGATCTCCAAAAACACCCCAGGCATCTTCTTCTTCCGCGCTAGCACCCAGCCAGCTTGCTATCTGGCCATCAATCCCATTGGCTCCACGATTTGCCCGCACACATTCATAAGGAACATCACGTTGAGCAAAGTCATTCCATTCACGGATAGGAAGGCTATTGCCAAGGTAAAGACTGCTTCCCGTAGTCGCCATGACTGAGAGAGTGCGTATCATTCCGGGTTCACTCTCAGGCAGGGATTCAAGCAACTCGGAGACACGACCATGTTTACTGGCCGCACTCTTGAAGTAATCCATGGTATCACCAAGATGGGAAATATCTCCTAATGCTCTGAGACAACGGGAAATATCACCTCGTATCAGCTCGCTCTTTCTGGCCAAACCAGCAAAACCTGTTCTACTGATTGACACCACCCTCACCTCTGGAAGGTTTTCCAAATCCCTCCAGAACCTGCCGGTGGGAACCTCTCCGATACGCAGAATGTTCGGTGGAGAGTTTTCTTTTAACAAGCGGTCTCCATCAATCAGAGTCAGCGAACCCAACATCTCTCTCAAGCCACTGGTGGTATCGGCTAATACCGGGGCACCGAGCTCTTTGAGAAAATGCCAGACTTCCTCGCGATCACTGGGTTCAAGACCGCCTAGCACTACCACCAAGCCCCTCCACCCGTCTTTGATGCATTGCAAGACCGGACGCATATCGATATTAGCACGCGGTTCTCCAATTTCACCCAAGCGGACCTTGGAGCTCTTAGGAGACATGTTACTGCCATGACCGAGTTCAAGCTCGTCATCTTCGAGGCAAAGATTGATTTGCCATGGAGCGCAACCACTCCAGCCAGCAAAGATAGAAAGTTCATCTTTCCATTCCAAATCTTCACATGACTCAACATAACCACTAAACAAGCCTGATTGTTCAATGACCTGTGGAGCACCACTGCCACGAAACCGGCGGGGACGATCAGCTGTGACAACCACCAATGGGCGGCGTTGATAATGAGCCTCGATGACAGATGGCAACAACTCAGCAACTGCTGTCCCTGAAGTAGTGATGACGGCACATGACCTGCCGCTTTGCATCGTTCTGCCCAAGGCGAAAAAACCTGCCGCACGCTCCTCGAAATGAGAAAAGATCCTTATCTCACCTAGTTCCTCGGACTCGGCGTAATCAGCAAGGGCAACAACGAGAGCCAGGTTCCGAGCTCCGGCACATACGACATATTCCTCTACCCCTGCGGCAATACAGGCTCCGATAACATCGCTAACCCATCCCTTGCCAGACACTGCTTAAAAGACGAAAAAACTACCGGTTGACTGGGGAGAATAAAAAGCTCTGATTAGTGATCCACACAGCCACTATCTGTCGGTGAATCAGCAGCATCTTCAACTGGTTCAATCAGACCGTGATCCAGTAGATATTGCTCGACCTCATCACCGGAAACATCTGCAAGCATTTCCCCATTCACAGTCACGCATGGACTGAGCGGCTGCCCACTCTTCTGCTCCATCTCCCACCTAAATGCCGGATTTTTGATAATATCCTTCTCTTCGTAATCAAGGTCATACTTACGCATAATAGCTCGAACGCCTTCGCTCCAGCCGCAGTAGGTCTTCAAGTAACAAACGATTTCTGTTGGTGATGTTGTCATGGTCAAATCTTGTGATATGGCAGAAATTGACCATAATAGCGTTACTTTGCAACCCGAATCATTACCACTGACCATAAGTGCCGATGGCAAATGCCATACGAGTGATCAGCTCTTGCGTGAGAGTGTGGCCGATGAGTCACTGGATATTCTCGAAATCATCATTGACGGCCAACGGCTTCTGGGAGGAAAAGCTTCCGGCATTCTGGGCGATGATATTTCTTACCTGAGCTCCTCAGCTGAGTTTACACTGGAAGATTTTGAACCAAGACCCGATGGCACTTGCCTGGCTCGTTACAGACGCAACAAACCATCACCGGATACAGCTTCTGACACATCAAGCGAGAGCTAGTTCACCAGAGTATCAAAGCGCCTACCTCCCTAGCTCATGCCAATTGACAAATCGGACCAAAGCTGTGACACCGCCATCATCGGTGCCGGCATTACCGGGCTGTGTGTTGCCTACTCACTCGGGCAAGGGTCAACAAATCGACACAGATTCGATCTGATCGAATCCTCCGACTCGGTCGGCGGCGCCATCCAAAGCACCTCGCGCGATGGATTCCTTGCGGAGCACGGGCCTAATAGCCTGCTCATTAAGGACAAGCGCATTGCAGTATTACTGGACCAAATTGGACTCTCTGGAAACAGCGATGAGCTTTCAGCGGCACGTTCAGAGGCTACCAAGCGCTACATCGTTCAAGACGGAATACCCATTGCCATGCCTGGTAATCCCATGGCGTTACTCAGCAGCCCCTTGTTCTCCTTACGAGGGAAAATCAGGCTGTTGGCCGAACCTTTCATAGGGCGATACAAAGCAAGCAAGAATAACGAAGCTGAGGAGAGCTTCGCAGACTTTGTCAGACGTCGGTTTGGTTCCGAGTTACTCGCGAGTGCCGCAGCTCCCTTTGTCAGTGGTATTTATGCAGGAAACCCGGAAACACTCTCTATCCGGCATGCCTTTCCGAGGCTCTGGGCCATTGAGCAAAAACATCGCTCTATCATCCTCGGCCTTATCGCCCGGCAAATCGGCATTGCTAACGATCCTCAGCAACTCAAACCGTCACAAATCGTCTCATTCCGCTCTGGTATGCACGCTTTGCCCAAGGCAATTGCTGCCAAATTACCCGATGACTCACTCCACCTTGGCACTAAGATAAACTCCATCGAGCAAGAGAACGGCCGCTGGAACATCGTCTGGGCGGATGCAAACGGAGTCCAACATCACAAAAATTACCAAAACCTCGTCATTACAGTCCCACCACACCGCCTCGGCTCCTTGCCGTTGGAGGAATCAATCATAGCAAGCCTGCAATCCATTCAAGAAATCGAATCCCCTCCAGTCACCAGCCTGGTTCTCGGCTTCGAGCGCGAAGATGTCAGCCACCCACTGGACGGATTTGGCATGCTTGTCAAACAGAGCGAAAACAGCCCCTTACTCGGCGTATTATTTTCATCCAGCATGTTCGATCACCGTGCCCCTGAGGGCCATATCAATCTTACCTGCATGATGGGAGGGTCTATCTCACCTCATTTTGCGGACAATGACGACCAGGTGGTCTTGGATGAGTTACAGAAATTACTAGGGGTAAGCGCAAAACCAGTCTTCCGACACAAGACCTCATGGCCCCGTGCGATTCCTCAATACTCCCTGGATTATCAACAAAAGCTCGATAGCATCAAAGTCTGTGAGCAAGCCAATCCCGGTTTACATCTTGCAGGCAACTACCGCGGTGGCATCTCTGTGACCGACTGCATGCTCAACGGCCTCGAACTTGGCAAACAGATCATTCAAAAGTAAGACTCCAATTTAGCAACAAACTCATCATGTCTACCATTTCCCAGCTTCTCCGCGACAACATCCGCGATGTCCCCGACTTTCCCAAACCCGGTATTCTTTTTAAAGACATCTCCACTATTTTGTCACATCCCGATCTACTTCGCCACTCCATCAATGAGCTCACAGCAACAGCAGGTGGTGAAAAAATAGACAAGGTAGTTGGTATCGATGCTCGTGGATTTATCTTTGCCGCACCCGTCGCCCTCAATCTCGATGCCGGTTTTGTGCCGATCCGAAAGCAAGGTAAACTCCCCTGGCAAACGCATTCCATGGCCTATTCCTTGGAATACGGAGAAAATGTTGTTGAAATCCATCAAGATGCCATTCTTCCGGGAGAGAGCGTCTTACTGGTTGATGACCTGCTAGCCACTGGCGGAACTGCCGCTGCTGCCATCAAGCTTATTGAGCAGCTCGACGCCAAGCTCGTCGCAGCCTCTTTCCTGATTGAGCTGAGTGATCTCAATGGGCGTGAGCTCTTGGGAGATACAAAGGTTGTCACGGTGATTAAGTATTAAATAGAGCTTCACCGCAGAACAATCATCATGTTTTCTATGGGCTTGTTGATTCCACATGACCTCCATTAGGAGATATACTATGCCTCAAGCTAACTCCCGATGAGTTGAGAGCGTGCCCTGACACAACACTTCTGTTCTGCAGCACAACACCACGGATAGAAGCTCTCTTGCCGGTCACGTAGTCGATCAGCTTGCTTTTAAAGAAGCCGTGTTTGTTATTCATACGTCCTTTTTTGTAGACAGTGAAGTTTCTCGGAACTTTCATGTAACCCTTCGAATTCCAGGTGAATACGTAAGGCGTAAACTCGGTTCCATCTGGCAAGCTGCCTTCAAACAGGCCTATGGCGTTGTTGGCAAACACCTCAAATCCACCCACCGGTATAGCGGCAAAGCCAGCCCTACTGTATTTGGATCCCTTCATCACGATATTCTGGTCAAACCCTGCAGGGTAATAACGACTATCGGATACAGGCTTCACATAACGAATGTTACCGTCAACGGACTCAACCTCCCCGGACATGTCGTATCTGATAGTGCCGAGCATCCATTCGCTCTTGCTTCTGCTTTTCTTCCTGCTTTCTCCATAGGTGCGGGCATAGAACGGTATGGTTCCATAGTTGCCTGCCTGGAAATCAGCACTACCAGGTAGCCCGATCTGGTTTCCATTCTGGAGATAACCTTTGTAGGTGTATTTGTATCCTGCATTGGACCAGCCTTTGATGACCACTTTACCCTTGGAGGAAATGCTACCATAGCCGATGGCATCACCAGCTGGGACAGCGAGGGATTCTGTGGTTGGAGAAGCCGCAAGATAGGTATATCTGGACGGACTCCTAAACTCGGTAGGTTTCCGCCAGGTATCGTTGTAATACTTGGAAACCAGGCTAAATGTCTCCCTTGTTCCATCAGGGGATAGCAGCACACCCCTGAGGATTAATCTGCCTGTGGCATCCTGGATGAATGCCATCTCTGCAGTAGCGACCAAGCCTGTGGTGTTATACAAATAACCTGAATACTCACCATCGAAATCAAACTTCCCTTTGAAGGAATGACTGGAATACTTATTGGTGCCAGCGATACGCCCGGTGAAGTAAGAAAGCCCTCCACTCCTTTTCGTGATCTTAACGGTGATCTTTCCCGTCTCTTCATTATCTTCCTCAGTATATAAAAGACCAGTGAACGACCCTTTGGCGGGTGCTGTAACAGAAACAACAGAATCATTATCGTTGGATTGATCATCGCCGCCATCGCCGCCATCGTCTTGATCGTCATTGTCTGAAGGAGGCTCAGAATCGCCATCTGTGTCGTCATCGTTTGCATGGGGTGTAAATAGGCTCTCCAGACTGTATTCTCCAATATCTGTATTCCCATATCCACCAACGCTGACGAAATAGGTTCCCGCAGCGAGATCCTTGCTGATGATGTAATCAGCGGCAACACCACCATTGAGTCCATCACCGCTATCTTGAATCACTTCGATTACA
>JBDQHQ010000045.1:0-12271 GCA_040264795.1 Akkermansiaceae bacterium
TGGCAGTGGCAAGAGACACACCAAGAATGGCGTTTGCCCCGAGGTTTTTCTTGTTGGGCGTACCATCAAGCTGAATCATCGTCTTATCGATGAATGTCTGGTCTGTCGCATCTTGACCAAGAAGTGCCGGAGCTATCTGCTCATTGACATTGTTAACAGCTTTAAGCACTCCCTTGCCGAGATAGCGGTTGGAGTCCTCATCACGCAGCTCACATGCCTCATGCTCGCCTGTGGAAGCACCGGATGGAACAGCAGCGCGGCCAAAACCACCACCTGCAAGATGAACATCTACCTCTACGGTAGGATTTCCACGGGAGTCGATGATCTCGCGGCCAATAATGTTAGTAATTGTCGTATCTGACATATGCTATATTTGTTTTAATGATCGGGTGTAAAATTAACGGTAAGCCTCAATAGTTTTGACAGTGAGAAAACGGTTTTTTTCAGTCTCCATGTCGCGCACTTCCATTCGATCGCCAGGTTTGGCTCCCACCAGGGTGATGCCAATATCCGACAAGTAAGAAACAATGTTTTCTTCAGGCACAGAATCCCAAGCTCCCAGTATCGTGTAGGTTACGCTCTGGCCAGCGTCATCCTCCAGATGAACCACTGTACCGATATTGACTTGAGATGTATCCGCTTCTGAGAAGTCAGTCGCCTGAGCATGAACCAGCTCTTTCTCGAGTTGTGATTTACGACGCATGAGAACCGCCTGCATTTGCTTGGCAGCCTTGAACTCAAAGTTCTCCCTGAGGTCGCCATAGGAGCGGGCTACTGCTATTTCCTTGGTGTTTTCCGGTATCTTCACTTTCACAACCTCCTCAAGATCCTTTTTACGTTTTTCAATACTCTCATGGGATGAGATGACCCCCTCCACTTTCTTCTCAAATTCACCCGTTACGAGATCCTGTGTCGATGGACATGCCTTGATCACTCGTGCCATTAGCGACTTGCGGTCTAGATTGGAAAATACAGGGCTGTTGTATAACTTGCGTCCGAATTGCCTAGCTTCTGCATCACCAGCGTCTGTGAGTAAATCAGCAATGAGCGTTTTGTCATTCATGAGCAGAGTGCGCAGCCTCGCACTCTTGCTTGGGCCGTCAGCTACGTGATCGCGGTCCAGAAGGTTCAGGATGGAATTACCCGTCTCAAAAGAGAAGACTTCTGCAGCTGATTTTTCACGCTCCCGACAAATCCAGATCAAGGCATCAGGGCCAAGGCACCTGTTCGATATGGACTTGCGAAGGTGCTCCTGGAACTGCTCATCCGCTCCGCTCTCCTCCAAATATTTGGCAATTTCTGTGACACCACGTGAACCCACTTCATCAAATACAGTCAGCAATTTTTCAACCCAAGTATCACCAAAGGCATCCGGAAAACTCTGGAAGATGCTTCGCTGGGTGGCCGCTGATCGGCCTTTCAAATTTTCAACAAGCCGCTCTTCCTCGGTGGTCAGCACATCAGCCAGACGCAGATCACTATCAGCCAGATCGATACTTTCAAACTGACTGATGATTTCATCACGAGCCACCAGAAACTCCAACACGAGACTCAGGTGAAGTTTACGCCCTTTTGAGCAAAACGCGTTCAGATCATCGATGAGAGTCACAAGAGATGATTGATCATCATTAAAAACCGAGATGTTTTTACGGATATTTTCAAGAGCCTTGACCTTGACTTTGGGGTCGCGGGTTTGGGTAAAATCCGAGATCAGTGTTTCGGCGGGGCTGGCAGATTCACTACGTAAAACAAGTGGGTCAGTGCGCTTGCTGGGAACTGAAAAAATATGTTTTTCACGCATGGCTTTTTTAGCCTTGTCCCACCACTTTTTATAGTCGGCTTCAGGAACAACACTTCCGCAGAGCTCACGGTCCAACTGGTCAAGCATCATCGTGCCGCCATGGCTTTCCAGTGTGCGCCGGACCAACTCGGCGGGGTCATTTTTAACAAGCTCCCTGAGCTCCTCAATATTCTCAAGTTTCCGCGCACTAAAATGCTCAGGATCGAGTGGTTCAGTTTTCTGAATCGCAAACTGGAGTGCCATCTCCTGGTCAGATTGCTTTTCGAAGTCGATCGTAACCTTACCTCGGGGCAGGTCCCAACTTTTGACTTTTCCAGCTCCCCAATTTTTGTGGGTACAAAAATTTCCGGGAGAAATTTCAGACAATCTCTCTCCGACAGGTTGCGGAATACGGCCTGCTTCGACTAGCTTCGCTACATCTGGATGCATGGCTCCAGCATGGAAAACGGCAACACAAATAGCAACCCTATTCTCACACCAGGGATAATCAATATGTCATCCTTGAAAGATCAGACACACGCTCATCCAACGCGATAGTTTCGCCATCGACAAAACGACGTTTAAACTGATTGAGTTAACAGCCTAAAGAAGCGTTATCAATAATGCTAAGCAGTTATTCAGTTAGCCCTGCCAACTAATTGATAAATGGCTCTACTCACATCATCCACAGAGGAGATTTTATCCGTATTGGCAATGAAAACAGGCTGTTCAGCCTCAGCAACCTTGTCTCTTCCATGAGAGCCTTTAACCAAGCTTGCATCCAATGGGATAACATCAAGCAAGGTTCTAAAGCCGAGTTTCTTCTTGAGTAAAAACATGCCGATCTTCGCCTTTGGAAAACTTATATCAGGATCCATAAATAATTCGACAGGGTCATATCCTGGTTTTCGATGAATATCAACACAGCGCGCAAAATCGGGAGCCTTACTATCGTCCTCCCAGTAATAATAGGTAAACCAAGCATCCTCCTCTGCCACAGCAATCAGATCTCCTGCCCTGTCAGTGGCCACACCCTGAGCCCAAATTTTGCGCGGGTCCCTGACTTCCTCGACTCCGTCAATCTCATGGAGAAGCTCGATGACCTGATCCCGGATACTCTCATCGTTAATGTAAATGTGAGCCACCTGATGATCCGCAAGTGCAAAGACGGAGGATCCGCCACAGTCGAGCGTCTCACACCCCATCTCGTCCTTGACTTGAATCCAGCCCCGCTTGCGGAACTCACGATTCAGATGTAGCGCTCGGTTCACCTCGGAAATGCCATATTCAGATAACAAAACGACCTCGACGCCACGCTCTTGGAAAAACAGGATGAGCTCCCCCACTAGGGCATCAATTGCTTCGAGCTCAGGCACGATTTGTGGAGAATGAGGCCCATATTGTTGCAGGCAGTAATCCAGATGTGGCAAGTAAACCAGATTTAGTGTGGGGCTCTCTGCCATTTCAATCCACTTGGCTGATTCGGCAATCCATCGAGAAGATTCAATACCTGCAGCAGGCCCCCAGAATGAAGGAAAAGGGAAATCACCCAGATCTGCTTTGAGACGTTCACGCAAATCCATGGGTTGAGTATGAATATCAAATACTTTTCTGCCATCAGCCGGGTATAACGGACGAGGGGTCGCGGACCAATCCGCACTCGAATACATGTTATACCACCAGAACATTTTCGCACAGCTGGCTTCTGGATCGGCTTTTTTAAGCAGGTCCCAAATTTTCTCCCCGTGCACGAGATGATTACTCTGCTTCCAAAACCTGACTTCGGCAGACTCGCGGTCATACCAGCCATTTCCGACAATACCGTGGCTTTCAACTCCCTTGCCGGTTAAGTATGAGGATTGTGCCGTACAGGTCACCGCGGGAAAAACAGGAGCAAATGAGCTCACTTGAACCGTGTCCGCAAATGCCTTGATCGCAGGCGTATGACCCCCGATCAAACCTTGAGTCAAACCAACAACATTGAGGACAGCTACACGGTTCATACGCTTCGTTGAGGATTCATGTTCCATGGAGCAAGGGCAAGCCCCAAACGCCGATAGTTGAGCCCAGCAAGAAGTTTTGCATCAAAGGCATATCGACACGATCCAATTATCGTGATGCATGATTTAATTTCGGACGCTTGGAAGCTGGCGGTATGGACGCCGATGATTCCTTGTTCCCTGCCGCTGATTTGGTAGCCGGTTTTCCAGCGGGCATATCAGCAGATTGCTCAGAGGGTTTATCCGGAAGAATGCCATTGGCAAATTCAATCGTTGCAGGAGCAACATCAAAACGTGCGTTCATATCTTGCTGAACTCGGCTCAAGCTGTCATCCCCGCCCACAATCTGAGGCTGGATAAATACCAAGAGCTCGCTGCGTTCAACGCTTTGCTTGGTTCTGCCAAACAATCTACCGATACCGGGAATCCTACTCAGGACGGGAACCCCGCTTTTGGAGTTGCGCTCCACTTCTGTCACCAGACCACCGATGACTACTGTGGTATTGTTTTTCACCGTGACGGTTGTCGTGACGGTCTCAGTTCCAATAGTAGGCACGGTAAGATCTCCGACGGTTTGATCCTCACCTACCGTGTCATTGATGAGGGAAATACGCAAGGTGACTTCCTCCTCCGAGTTAATGAGCGGGACCACCTCAAAGCGCAGCAACACATCCTGGTACTCAATATTGGTACTTTGTCCGGTCGTCCCGCTGTTAAACTGATTGGTGGGCACTGCAATTCTGCTACCGGATGAAATAACCGCCTTGCGGTTGTTAGCCGTGTATACGGTTGGCCGGGAAAGAATCTTAAAATCGGAACGTGCCTCAAGAGCACGTATTACACCGGTAAAATCATTGATGCGGCCGTAGATATTCAAACCTCTTGCAAAATCATCGACGACCGCATCATTCAACCCGGCATTGGTTAGCAAGTCTGCAAAGGTTGGCAATAGACCCGCACCACCAGTGGATCCGGCCGCATCACGGTCACCACCCCGTGCGACAGCTCCTAGACTGACACCGATGTCAGTGCCATTGCCAAGTGAAGCCTCACCAAATACAGTAGAGATCATGACCTGCTGTGGCCGTCCATCAAGCTTGTCAACAAGTTCTGATACAATGCGAACACTCTCAGGAGGTCCTTGAACGAGAATACTGTTGGCCAGATTGTCTGCAACGATGAAGGTTTTGCCAACTACGATCGACTCGGGCACATCACTGACATTGAACTCCTCCACAGATTCGACACTGGTAGAGCGCGAGCTTCCCCCCTCCCGGTTACTAAACGGACGTGTTGATTGTGGGCGTTGCTGATTCGTGCGCCCATTGGCTTGCCTCTGGCTTGATCCCGACGAGCTGCCATTGTGAGCCTCCAGAGCATCAGCGGCGACTTGGAGGAAATCACTGGCGATGATAAAACGTAATTTACGCTTGTAGAAAGAATTTCGATTCGGAGGGGCATCAAACTGACGCACGAGCCCCTCAACAAATACAATGTCAACGGGCCTGCCCATAATGAAAATCTTATTCAGTCTTGGATCTGGCACAATTTGAACCGGAATGTCTTCTCCGGCTGCCGTTGCCGCTGGTGCAGCTGGAGTAGATTTTGCGACCTGAGCATTCGCCCCGTTGGCATTGCTGCCAACCTTTGTCACCCCCGCCGTTGTCTCACCCTGCTTCTGGGTGTTCATAATCTCATTGAGTATCGTGGCGATTTCCTCGGAGTCCGCATACTTGAGCTGGACCCACGCGGTGGACACATTGCCTGTCGGGACATCAACATATTTTTGCTGATTGATGAGTTTACGTATGAAAGTTGACTTACCTGTGATGAGTACCGCTGAAGCGTTGGGCACTGGTGCTATCTTTGCTCCGGGGCCAAGACCATGGATACTCTGGGTGAAGGTTCTCACCGCCTCCTCTGGCTTGATGTAGCTGAGCTTCATGAAATAGGAGATGTAATCATCTCCCGCAGGGATATTGCGAACATCATCAATAATGTCTTCAAGTTCGGCAGGCCCGTTAGCGCCACTACCTTGGGCTTTAGGCAGAAGCTTGACCTCGTTGGCTCCACTGGGAACAAAAACATAGCCTTCCATATCCAAAACCTTCACCAGCATGGCTGCGGCTTCACGATTCGTCAGAGGTCCTCGCTGAAAAAACCTGATCTCCAGATCTTGGGTCGCTGAGCTCAGCAATACACGCTTACCGGTATACTTGGTGTATTCGTCTGCCACATCCTGATCATCCCAGTTGCTGCCATCAATAATTTCGCCTGCCCGGGCCGCGATAGCATCAGGCCCGCTATTGGCTCTCATGACTGGCAGCTTCCTCGCTTCTTTTACAGGCGCTGGAGCAACGGCAGGAGCAGCCTGATTAGGTGCCGGTGGAACAGCCACGCCCTCCTTCTTCACGCCCTCTTCTTGACCCGCCTGCTCAGGGACCTGAGCAAAGGCTGGTCCCAGCAGAGCTATGCAAGTGGAAATCAATGGGAGGGTGATTTTCATGAATGGTCTAAATGGATAATACAGCTAGCTAGCGGCTCGGCGATTTGGGTGTATAACGTGGTCGGCTGGGCCGCACCACCCCGCCTGTGCTGGCAGGTTTGATGGTTCGTTGCACTGTGGTTGATGGCTTGCTCACGTTCGTTCTGATTGGCTGCCCCTTGATTTGTTTACTTGGAAGCTGCCCTTTTTGCGTTGTCTTTCGGACCTTGATAAGATTTTCATCATAGGAAATCCACGCTGTTTGGCTGCCATCGCTGACTTTGACCTCTGAAGCACTCGGATTGCTTGTGTCTTGCTTTACATCCAACAACTCATACCCCTCTGGTGAAAACCCCGGCACAAAACGCAGCCGATTCTTGCGATCTTTTTTATTGATCAATGTTACCGACCAGCCCGTCCCACCAGTGTTTGGGCGAATGCTTCCAAGCATCCATTCTTTCTCCAAGGGAGAGAGCGATCGTGTCGCGCCAGAGGTGGCACGGATCGTGAAAGGAGATTGCGAAACCAGAATATTAAACTGGGACGCGGCGGGCTTGCGAGGAGGCACAGCGTGCACGACACTGGCCGCTACCAAGCCGACAATAATAAACGTGCTGGAGAAAATGGATGGATGGCTACGCATGCGATGACTGGGGATGTTGTAACCTAAATAAAGCCGGATTGGCAGATAAATGTTCGTTAAATATGATATTTAATTTTTAAAAAAAATCAAGGCCTGCTAACTAATTGGAGTCGCTCACATCTTCACCCACCTCCTCCTGAAGTTGTGGGGTGAACCATTGGGCCACTTCCAGTTCACAATCCACGCGAGCTTTGTCATCGCGATTGGGAGCAATTTTAAGCGAGGTAATGGATCTGCTGCGCGCAGGATCCTGCAAATCAGTCAGCCATTTGTAGAGCTGATCATCCATCGCATTGGCCTTCACTTTTACACGAGCACTCCTATACACGCCAAACTCCTCATTATCAGCGGGTAATGGGCTCGGCAAACCTGACAACACCACCCCGTGACGTTGAGCTATCGTGACCGTTTCTTTGACAAGATCAGCTCCGATGTTTCCGTGAACTCCGAGCCCAGGCTGATTATTAGACAACCACTCCACATCCTGTGCCTGTGACTCCCATACTGCCAGATCCTGCTCCATTTGTTTGATCTGCTTGGCACCGTTACCGAGCTGACTGCGTTTTTTTTGCATTCCTGCCTGGTAGGAGGTGAATAAAAAAATATTCACAATAAAAAAAGCCACTCCAAAGAGTGTGGTAATCAATGTTTTCTCTCGTTTGTTCATTCCTCGCCCCCCCCTTTCAAACCACCTTCATAGAAAAATTTCCATCGTTTTGTTTTATTGTCTGCCACAGCAGGTGGCAACGACCATTTGTATTCCGGAAGCATACGCCTAATTTTTTCAGCATAAGTAGTCGCCACTTTCAAATCTGCTGCTTCACCACGTATGGTAATACGTTCGCGGTTTGCATCAAAAACGGTAAACCGTAAATCCTGGGACTTGGGTATGATAGTTGCTGATCGATACAGTAGTTGCAATGGCCAACGCTTACTGTCCACGAGGGGTGCTAATTCATTCCAATCAGCATTGAAAAGAGCGATGTCAGCATGCGTAATTTTAAGCTTCTTGATAGCCGCGTTCTGCTCAGCGAGTTGGCTGTTGAGCTGAAAATATTGGTACCCAAAACACCCTAGTAACAGCAAGTAGACGACGGCAACAGCGGCAATGAAATTGCTGCGCTTTTTTTTCTCCGCGTGGCGGCGCCTCTCAGTACGAGCATCTGCCGGAATAATCCTACTAAGCGGGTCAGGCAAAACCGGGTCAGGCTTTGGCTCAAATGAAATCTCAGAACCAAGCTGCTTACCCAATGCCTGCACCTCCTCCTCAGTCGGATCCAATGCGGACCCTGAACTCCAGACAACGGCCTTTCGAAGCTCAAGATGAACACCTTGTAAGCCAAGCTGCGTTAAGGCCAAAAATACATCCCGAATGGTGTCTCCATCTAAGCTATCTCCGGACAAAGCTTGAAAATAGGTGAGTTTGCCACCGGTGCTGATGGCAAAGACCATACGTCCAAGTTCGCGCCAGAAGGTGATCGCATTTTCTGCCATGGGGAAAAAACGCGCCGAAACGTCAAAAGCATTAGGCGCTCGTAAGGGCATGGAATCTACATCCGGAGCAGACAAAACAACGGCAAGTAGAGTCGTCTGTCCATCGTGATGGTCGACAGGGAAAAAATCGCTCAATCTGCCTGCATCCTCCTCGGTGTGAATTCCCGATTTCTCCAAATGCATCGAGGCAAGGTCCTCGAACATTGCCTCATCTTCAGTCTGAACCTTGAAAGGAACTGCCAGTGCCTGGCGCGCGGGAAAGCCCATAACCAATTGACCAGAAGGTATACTCTCGATCTCAGACACTATTGGTGGTCCACTCTCGAGATGCTTTTGGAAAGGTTCATCATCGCTACCTTTCCATATTTCCCAGCCGTCAGGGCCTGGGATCAATAAATGGCTGTCTTTCTTCTTACTCATGGGTGATGGCAACTTTACTTAATCAACTTTATGCGACTGGCTCAAGGAATGATCTCTTCTTTTCGGTCCAGTATCACTGGCTGCCCCGTTCGATTTTTAATAACCAAGGTGATTCTTCGTTTAACATCGCCTGCTCTGCCTTCACTGACAATGCGCGTTGTTGTATCTTCAACTGTTAATCTGGGAGTCACCAACTCCTGCTGCAACGGAGAGAGTCCTATCAAACCAAAGGCTTCAGCCAAATTCTGAAAACGTTGATCATCATCAGTATCTTTTTCCTGATCCGGGCCAAGCACGTAATCCACGATTGTTGTCGCATCATCAATAGACACTTCAGCCGCAGCTGCAATCAATTCAGCATCCGCCTCGTTAATGTCGAGCTTGCCGTTGCTCCAGACAGTGAACCATTTCTTCCAGCGAGGATTTACAAATTCGAGAAGGTCCATGTCCTTCACCAGGCTCATTTCCTCAAGATTGTAAAAAGGACGGTTAAACGGGTGATTGGGACGTCCCTGCTCTTCATACCAGTCTATCTCGGCACCATTCAGCTCAGTCAGATCACCCGGATCAACCCAGTCAACAAGGTTATCCACCAGCATTTGGGCATCTAATAATTCCATGCCCCAGTCGGTAAAGACATCCGTTAGGAGTTGCTTGTCCCTGCGCATGAGAATCACATTGATATTAAATCTAGCGGCTTCGGATTCAATACGAGCACGATAAGAAGCTCCTGTCTCAGCATCGCTCCATGCAAGCATTGGCTCGGTTTTTTTGGTTGCCGGGTTAACAGCAATAGCGACTCCCCTCTCGGCAGCAAGCATGGCATCAAAGCCATGAATTTGGGAAGCCGAGACATCAGCATCATGGTAGACAACTTTCACCGCAGCAAAGACCGCCAGTGATAATACAGCCATGATCCAGAAGACAGCAACCATAGCACTTCCATGAGCAACCAGGCTCAAGCTTGCAGGCACTACCTCAACTTGGGCTCGGGCTGTTGTTGCATCTGTGAGTTGTCTTTTCATGAGGCGATTATTGACTCTCCACTTTGGACCCGGGCGTAGCTGTTGCTCCAGATGGTGGCAAAACTGGGTCAGGTTTACTATTGGGCTGGTTTGTTATATCGCCAGATCCGCTCCCACTTGGATCGGTCACCGGTTGTTGTTCATTTTGCTGCATCACCTCACGGAAAAAAACCTCCGGGTTTTGTTTGGGAACCACCCAAAATGACTGCAATACGATGTCGGAAACAGGGTCAAAGCGGCAATAAAATTTAACCTGTAATGGCAACCTGCCATTATTATCCCAGTCTGTAAATTGCTCCATATTACTACCGTCAACCACCTCGCATTCACACATGAATAAATCCTCCATCAAGGTGATCTCTGCAACCGGTTCAACATCATCATTTCTTCCTCGACCTGAATTCTCGAGGATCTTTTCCTCATAAAACCTCAAAATGACGTCAACATAACCATCACGCTGCTCCACCGTGGTCAATTCGATGGCCTCAGCCGTCATGGGCGTGTCACCCCAGCCAAACGACATAGGAACGTTCTGAAACGTCAGGGTGAACAACAAGCGAGAAACTCCTGCACTCCTGGATTCATCACTCGTCAATCTGATCACAGCATTACCCGGCATCTGTTCGAATTGATTTTCGAGCAGATTGAAAAACGCGTTACGTTCCATGGTCTCGTTTTGATTTTCGACCACAATTTGGCTCAGCTCAACGGAGCTTCTGGCCACACGAAAAATCATGCCCACAAGCATACCCATCAAACCAAGCGCTATGACAACTTCCAAAAGGGTGAATCCCCTCTGGCGTATAGCTTTGTGTTTTTTGATGCCTCTGTTCATTGTCTTTCCTATCTATCAGGGTCTGTACAAGTTTGCATACCTCCAAGTCTCAGCTCTTTGCTCCTGCCATTCGCCATCAATGCCTCGCCAGTAAAAAACCACCTCAATGCGATACATATTTTGCAGGAGCTGGCCATCCTCATTCTCTAGTTCCAGAGGCTCAACTGTGGTCTCCAGCTCCCCTGAGAAAAGCGATTCCTCATCACCGGTCAGCTCGCTAATACTGACCTTTTGCGTCCCCTCCTCCAAATATGGATTACTCAAGGCCTCAGTCATCGCACTTCTCAAAACCCTGTCGATGAGCATTCCCTGCTGGATGACCGATGCTGTCTGGCTTGTCATATGCAAAGCCTTGACCAAAGACACCGCCACCGCTGCAAACAGACCCAAGGCAATAATAATCTCCAGCAACACATAGCCGCGGTAAATCCTTACTCCGGTTATGACATTCTGTTTACGGCTGGCAGCAGTTACGTTCATTATTCTTTTACGATACTCATTTCCTCACCTCGAAATCCTGCAGTGAGCGGGTGAAGCTCATGTTGGAGCCAACTCTCTCCCATACTACAACGGATCGATATCGGCTCGACCAAACCGATAGGGTTAAGCATGAGCACCATTTTTTTATCCCCTTCCAGCAGCTGCCAGTCATCCGAACGCCACCGTTTTATTTCATAAGAAACATCCCCATCCATCGTCTCACTGGCAACGATGTCCTCCATGTTCAGCTGGGCTGCACCATCTTCATCTCCGAGAACCATATAATCCTCCTCTTTCTCTCCATAGGAATAACGGGGAGCAAGGGACACAGACTGAGCTCCAATAGTGAGCTGATAAGGACGCTGTTGCTGAACCGCAATATTCAATCCTCTTTTGGCCAGCAGTTCAATTCGACCGGAAGCCTCGCGCAGCTTTTGTTCTGTTTCAACCGTTGATACACTTACAGTTAACCAAGTAACCAAGATGGCAATCATGGCCAGCACAAAGACAACCTCCAATAAGGTGAATCCACCCAGTCGGTTGTTTCTTGTATGCCTTTTAAACGGCTGCATGCTCAGCGTGGATCCTGGCTCGACATATCGTCCTCTGTTCCCGCCAAGCCGTCTTTACCATAACTAATGAGCTCGGGTCGGGATCTATTTTGTGATCCGGGAAATTTATATATATACTCGCTACCCCAAGGGTCTCTGGGGACCTGATCCATAATTTGAACCCACCTCCTTGGTCTGGGTGAAGATGTCGGCTTTTGTACCAAAGCCTCTAAACCCTGCTGCTGTGTGGGGAAATTTCCTGCATTATTTCGGTAGGCTTGGAGCGCATTCTCAATGGACGCAAAGTCTCCATCCACCACAGTGATAGCACCACTGTCTGAAATGTTCTTCATGACGAAAATAGCCCCGCCCATGATCATGGCAATAATTCCGAGCACGATCACCATTTCCAGCAGGGTGAAACCGGAGCGATACGAGCGCGGCTCTTTGTCGAATTGGTAGTAAGGTTTGTCTTTATGGGTAGTTTTCATAATGAATGATAAGTATTGGGATCCCTTGCTGGAACCACTCATAATGATTAATGGTTCCATATATTAA
>JBDQHQ010000046.1:0-12063 GCA_040264795.1 Akkermansiaceae bacterium
ATCGACTTACTCGAGACTTGAAACTGAAAACTTCCCACCCAAGACTCTGCCCCGTGCTCAAGACTACTGATTTCGACTATGATCTCCCCGAGGAACTCATTGCCAGCCGCCCTCTGGAAGACCGCACCGCGTCTCGTATGATGGTGATTCATCGGGACACAGGTGTCATCGAGCATCGCATGTTCATGGACTTCCCGGGCTGCCTCCACCCTGATGACCTCGTTGTCCTCAACGACACCAAGGTCACACCGGCACGCTTTTTTTCCAATGACGGCAGCATCGAACTCGTCTGCACCAACAAGCTCTCAGACCTGGAGTGGGAGTGCCTGGTGAGGCCTGGCAAGAAAATGAAGCCGGGACGCACAGTGATGATCGGTGAAGCCACCGGCACGGTCGACTCCGTACTTGAAAGCGGCAACCGAATCATCCGCTGGGACCGCGCCGTCGATGAGGAAACCCACGGACGGCTTGCCCTGCCCCACTACATGAATCGTGAGAGCGACACCGCGGACCGCGAACGCTACCAGACCACCTATGCACGCGAGGAGGGTGCTATTGCCGCTCCCACCGCCGGCCTGCACTTTACACCGGAACTTCTCACTGAAATTCATCACACCTTCCTCACCCTGCACGTTGGGGTCGGCACCTTCCGCCCCGTCAAGGCGGAATACATCAAAGATCATGAGATGCACGCTGAGCGCTACCACCTGAGCGAGGAAGCTGCCCATGCCATCAACGCCACACGCCAACAAGGCGGCCGCATTGTTGCCACCGGCACCACCGTGACCCGTGTACTGGAGAGTATCGCTCGTGATCTAGTCGCCATTAACGATGCACCAATCATGATCCCACCTGCAGCGGGATCGACGGATATCTTCATCACCCCCCCTTACGAGTTCAAACTGGTAGACTGCCTGCTCACCAATTTTCATCTTCCCCAATCGACCCTCATCATGCTGGTGTCGGCATTCGCCAACCGTGAGCTCATTCTTGAGGCCTACGCCAAGGCCGTTGAAGAACGTTACCGCTTTTTCTCCTATGGCGATTGCATGCTCATTGTCTGACAGCCCCATATTGCATGGCCTCACCGGGGAGCGAAAACTTCGCCATCTCAAAATCCCCTTGCAATCTCACCAACAGCTATTATGAAACCTGCGCTGTCAGGGCTGTGGAGTGTCGGCAGATGAATCTGGTCAGGACCGAAAGGTAGCAGCCACAGTCTGTCCGTTCCTGCCGCAGTTCCTGGCAGTATTTTTTTACTTTTTTACTCTCTCCTGAGTATTCCCTTGGAAGTTCAACTCAATCAGTGCTTAAACAAGTCCATGCCAAACGATGACACCCGCGCCGAGCTCAAGGCGCTCTTACTTGAAAAATCCGTCCGCACCGGAGAGTTCACCCTCGCTTCCGGTAAAACCTCCGACCTCTACATTGACTGCCGTGTCACTGCCATGGATCCGCATGGAGCAAACTTGATCGGCAAACTTGGTTGGGAAACGGTGAAACAAGAAATCGCGGACCGAGGCCTCGACATTCAAGCAATCGGCGGCATGACCCTCGGTGCTGACCCTATCTCCCTGGCTGTCGGCATGCACTCGGCATCAGATGAAAAACCCTTGCAGGTTTTCACCGTCCGCAAGGAGCCCAAAGGTCACGGCAAAGGCAAACAAATCGAAGGCAATTTCTCAGAGGGAGACAGCATCATCATCGTCGATGATGTCATCACCACCGGAGGATCCACCCTCAAAGCGATGGACGTCATCGAGGCCGCTGGAGGAAAAATTGCTTTCGCCCTTGTTCTGGTAGATCGTGAAGAAGGTGGCCGCCAAGCGATCGAAGCGCGTGGTGTCCCTGTAGTTTCCTTGTTCTCCCGATCCACCCTGCTCGACTAATCCTGATAAAAAATCCCCTGACCCAAAACCAGCCTTGCGCATCGAGATCATCAATACGGGCAGTGAGCTGCTGCTGGGAACAACGCTTAACACCCACGGAGCATGGATGGGCACGGAGCTCTTCAAGCTGGGTCTGCGCGTGCAACGCCAAACCACCGTTCCCGACGGTGAGGCAATCACCATCGCAATGGCAGAGGCCATGGAGCGAAGTGATGTCGTGATTGTAACGGGTGGGCTGGGCCCTACCAGCGATGACCTCACTCGCGAAGCCGCAGCTGACGTATTGGGAGTCGAGCTCATTACCGATGAAGCCGCACTCAGATCGATTGAAGCCTTCTTCGCCCATCGCAATCGTGAGATGGCGGAGGAGAACAAAAAGCAGGCCCTGAATCCGGTAGGCGCGGACATCCTGCCCAATCCACATGGCACGGCCCCTGGCATCTATACTCCACCCCTTATGAGCGGGGACAAGCTCTGCGCCATGTTTCTTCTTCCCGGCCCTCCCGGTGAGATGAGGCCCATGTTTGAAAACGAGGTTGAGCCCAAACTACGCTCACTTGCTGGCACCGGTGATGACCATCACGTGCAGGTTCTGCGTTTTACGGGTGTGGGTGAGAGCGATTTGCATACCAAACTTGATCGCCAACTCATGACCATTCCCGATCTCGAAGTGGGCTACTGCGCTCGCACGCGCGAGGTCGACTTGAGGTTAATCGGCTCAGCAAAAAGTATCGAGTCCGCCAGTGAAATCGCGCTGCGCACTTTCCCCCACGAATGCTTCAGTAAACAGGGTGAATCCCTTGAGGAAGTCGTCGTCAAGCTGCTGCTTGAGCAGGGCAAAAAGCTCAGCATTGCCGAGAGTTGCACCGGTGGCCTTATCGCCAGCCGCATTACCAATGTCCCGGGCGCTTCAGAAGTTTTCACCCATGGTTTTGTCACCTACTCCAATCCATCCAAACAACAGCTATTGAAAGTCAGCGAGGAAACCCTCGAGCGTCACGGAGCTGTGAGTGAAGAGGTGGCCTGTGAGATGGCCCGGGGGGCTATGAGCGAGGCAGAGACAATATCGCGGTTTCGGTGACCGGCATTGCAGGACCTGGTGGCGGCAGTGAGGACAAACCCGTGGGCACGGCCTGGATCGGTGTAGCTACCGAGACCAGCTGCAAGGCGGTGAAAAAATTCAACCCCTATCAGCGAGACGTTTTCAAACAGGCCACCAGCCAAGACGCACTCAATCTGATCCGACGCGCACTCGAAGATTGGCACTAACAAGCACTCAGAGGATCCGGCTGTCCAGATTGAATATCTGCCCCGAGGTATGCGGCAGATGTTGGTGCAGATAGCTTACAAAACCAGCCACCGATTGCGCTGTGTTATACCTCCCCAGCACGTGCCGGTCACAAATAACCTGCTTGATCTCATCACTCAGCCCGGCTGTCATCTTGGTTTCCAGAAAACCGGGAATGATCGCGTTTACGCGCACATTACGCCTACCCAGCTCTTGAGCCATCGACTTCATCATACCCAGCAGTGCCGACTTCGCGGAGCTGTAATTGACTTGTCCAAGCGGTGGGTGCAGTGCCGAAAAACTCGAAATAAACAGGATGTGCCCGGCCCGCCGTTTTGCCATACCTCGGGCAACTTCTCTCGCACAAAGAAAAGCCCCCCTCAAATTGACATCCATTACAGCTGACCAGTCCTGCTCGGTCATACGAGACAGAGTCTTGTCAATGATCACGCCGGCATTGCACACCAATAGATCTATATCTCCGGCCGCCCCGATAAAGTCCTGAACGGAATCAAGCGAAGTAACATCCAGTTGATCTTTACCAGGGGCAAGGACCTCGATGTCAGCAGTGCGCAAGCCCTCGACAATCGCCTTGCCCAAGCCACCCGCGGCACCCGTGACAACAGCCTTCATTACACCAGCATGAGAGCTGGATGCTCGATGAGCTTCTTGACCTCGTTTAGGAACTGGGCACCTACGGCACCGTCGACCACGCGGTGGTCACAGCTCAAGCCGATGTTCATGCGCATACCGGGTACAATCTGACCGTCCTTCACCACGGGTTTTTCAACAATGGCGCCCACACTCAAGATAGCAGCTTGCGGCGGGTTGATGATCGCGTCAAAACTCTCAATGCCCCAAGCACCCAGATTGGATACCGTGACTGTGCCACCATCAAACTCGTTAGGCAGCAGCTTTTTGTCACGGGCACGAACGGCTAAATCCTTTACCTCCTGGGAAATCTGCAGCATCGACTTGCTCGCCGCATCTTTAATCACAGGGGTAACCAAACCATCATCAACGGCAACAGCAATGGAAACGCCAACCTTGGCATACTGCACAATGCTATCCCCGTTGTAAGAGGCATTCACCTGCGGCACTGCCTGGGCAGCATTGATCACCGCTTTGAGCACAAAATCATTAATGCTATACTTGTTGCCGTGGGTTTGCTCCGCCTGCGCATTGACTTGTTTGCGTAAAGTCATCAGTGCGCTGGTATCACACTCAACATGCAAATAGAAATGAGGTATGGTCGTTTTGGAAGTGAGCAGACGGTCCGCGATGATGCGACGCATGGAGCTCAGCTCGATGGTTTGATCCTCGGCCGCAACCACGGGGTTGATCGCAACCGCAGGTGGAGGTGTTGACTGCACAACCTGGGCTTTGGCAGAAGCGGCAAGTGCATTGGCAGCGCTCGCCAGAGGTGACGAGGCACCGCTGGCAGCCTCAACATCAGCTTTTACGATTCTTCCCCCGGGTCCACTTCCTTGGATACTGGCAATATTAACCCCCTTGGAATCAGCAATTTTTCGAGCCAGCGGTGAGGCCTTGATGCGGTCGCCTCCGGCATTTTGGGGCGCTGGAGGTGTCGGTGTAGAGTCAGCTACGGGAGCTTCAGGCTCACCGGCGTCAGCGGCATCCTCCGCAGCCTCTGGTGGTGGAGCGCTCTGCCCGGCTGAGCTTGATCCTGGCGCTGGAGCTTCTTCGCCATCTTCAAGTAATACACCCAGAGTGGCGCCAACCGCGGCTTTGTCTCCCTCTTGAACGAGGATTTCGTGGAGTGTGCCCTCATCAAACGCCTCCATCTCCATGGTGGCCTTGTCTGTCTCCACCTCGGCAATCACATCCCCGATTTCGATGCTGTCACCGACCTGTTTGTTCCACTTGACGAGGGTGCCCTCCGTCATGGTGTCGGAAAGCTTGGGCATTTCAATATTGGTTGGCATGAGATAAATAAGTTAATGGGACTTCGCGCACAGGACTTTTCTTAGAAACACGGCTTGGGCGCAAGCTGATTATACCAAAATCCGCGACTGTTTGATCCAGCCTTCAAAAGCTCGCCATACAGCAGCGACCTACTTTTAAAAACAAAAGGCTGTGACCTTTCGGTCACAGCCCTGAGATAAAGAGCGGTTCTTACGATTAGTCACTTGTTGCCAGATCTTTCATCGTAGGTATCAAGCCGATGTTAGGCTCTCCAGATGATCCTTGGGCAGATGCACGGGCCAAGACTTTCGGGTCGTTAATGTCGAAGCGTTTGCTCACACGTTTTGTCGTGGTAACGGGAACAGGGTCAACAGATCCTTGCACTTGGGTGAAAGTGGTAACCTCTTTTTCCGCTGTGATGGTTCCCCCGCGAAGCAAGGTACTGCAGCATGAGGAGAGAGCGATGCAGCCAATCGCGAGGGTAATGAGATGTAGGGTGGTTTTCATGATTGGCACTAATTTATAAAAATATAGCGCCGGCATCAATGAAATTCTAAAAAATAATTTGTTTTCTCAGGCCAGCGTCAAGACCTGCTCAACAATGCGACGCGGGTTGGGCAATTGCTCATCCTCAATATGAGGTGAGTAAATCGCAGGCGCATCAAGGGCGCAGACACGCTTCACAGGGGCATCCAAGTAATCAAACGCGTGCTCTTGAATCAACGTTGCAACCGTGGCACTGACACCTGAAAACGGCTTACTCTCATCAACCAAAACAGCACGGTTTGTCTTCATCACGGTATCGAGTATCGCCTGCTGATCGAGAGGACGGATGGACCGAAGGTCGAGAACCTCACAACTGATCCCATGCTCGGACTGAAGCGTTTCCGCTGCTTCCAGAGCACGGATGACACTGCGGCCATGAGCAATGACGGATACGTCAGAACCTTCACGTTTGATATCCGCTTTGCCCAAGGGAACCAGGTGATCACCATCTTCGGGATCCGGCACAGGGCCGGAGGTACCGTAGAGTAAGGTATTTTCCATGATGTAAACCGGATCATTATCTCGGATCGCGGTTTTCATCAGCCCCTTGGCGTCGGATGGAGTTGCGGGAGCGCAGACCTTCAGACCGGGAAAAGCAGCGAACAGACCCTCAGGGCAGTGTGAGTGAGTTGCTCCGACACCGGTGCCGCCGTTGGCAGGACCTCGCATGACAATGGGCACGTTGCACAAACCACCTGACATGTAGCGCACGCAGGCAGCGTTGTTGACCAGCTGGTCGAATGCCACTGAGTGGAAACTCCAGAACATCAGCTCCATGACCGGGCGAATACCCAGCATCGATGCCCCGACTCCCATGCCTATAAATCCAGCCTCTGAAATCGGAGTGTCGACAACACGCTTACTGCCCCACTTATCCCACAGGCCCTCAGTGACCTTGTAGGCACCATTATACTGGGCAACTTCCTCGCCCATGATAACGACTTTTTCATCACGGGATAATTCTTCATCAAGGGCTTCACGTATCGCGTGACGGTAGAGTATCTCTCTCATAAAAAAATGTGTTGGAGCTTATATGGCAGGCTTCGAATCAGTCGTTAAAAAAATGGCGACCGATCTTGCTCGCTTCGGTGTTGTTGTCTGTTTCCCAATATACGTCTTCAAAAATCGACTCCACCGTGGGAGGAGGTGATTGCTCGGCAAATGCAGCTGAGGCATCTGCCTCCGCCTTCGCTTCCTTGTCAATGGCATCAGCTTCATCATCAGTGAAGACAGCCTCCTCGATCAAGCGGCGGCGCCACAGACGGATGGGGTCGTGATAGGTCTTGTATTTCTCGATCTCTTCGGGAGTTCGGTATTTCTTGGCATTGGCATCTGCTACGGAGTGCCCGTAGTAACGATAAGTCGCGATCTCAAGCACGGTAGGCTTGGACTCCTTGCGCGCTCTTTCCATGGCAATATGGGTTTTGGCACGCACCTCATAGAGGTCCTCCCCATTCACCAGATCCCAGTCCATGTCATAGGCTTCAGCCCGCTGGGCGAGGCAGTTTTTGTAGGCACTTGAGCGGTTCTGGCTCGTTCCCATGGAATAACCGTTGTTCTCGATAATGTAGATCACGGGTAATTCAAAGAGCGCTGCAATGTTGAGCGACTCGTGGAAAGCACCCTGGTTAATGGCACCGTCTCCAAGATAACACAGGCAACATCCTGCTAATTCCTGATACTTCACACCGTATGCGAGCCCGAGGCCAAGTGGAGTCTGCCCGGCAACAATACCGTGTCCGCCCCAGAAGTTTTTGGTGGGATCAAACAAGTGCATGGAGCCTCCCTTGCCTTTGGCTGCTCCGGTTGCCTTACCGTAAAGCTCAGCCATGCAGGAATTCATATCCATTCCCACAGACAAAGCATGCCCGTGACAGCGGTAGGCGGTGATCACGTGATCATTCTCTTGGCAGAGACCAATGGTACCGGTAGCCACAGACTCCTGGCCAATGTAGAGGTGGAGAAAACCTCCCATCGAGCCCTTATTGTAAAACTTCAAAGCCGTCTGCTCGAAACGACGAATGCGAGACATTTCCCGGAAAAACTGAATCTTGTCATCAACCGTCAACTCCTGGTTGATTTTAGATTCGGAAAAGTCGAGTGTTGTGGGAGTGTTCTCTATCATGGAATTCTGACGCTAAGATGACAGTGGCAATAGTGGCTGGAGCTACCGGATTCAAGCTAAATTCGTGCCTGTAGGATTGCTGGCAGACCTCACGTGCTGACTGCGTGTCACGCTAATCATGCCCAACGTGTTTGACCAGAACAATTCAAGCAAGTGCTCAAAACCAGCAGTGATAGCCCTATGAATTCAACATTCTGAGTGCGTCACGAATGAGCTCTTCCGTATCGGCTGTGGCCTTGAGTTTTGCCACCGCAGCCACCGCCTTTTTCGCGTCAGCCTGCTTGTAGCCCAGACCAATCAGGGCAGACTCAGCATCAATCGAGGCACTTGGAGTAGCTTCACCGGCTGCCGCCTGCCATGCCTCAGCAACACCCACCTTGTCCTTAAGCTCGAGAATAATGCGCTCCGCTGTTTTCTTCCCCAGGCCTTTGATCTGAGAAAGCGCTGCGGCATCACCATTGACCACACAGGCCTTGAAGTGATCCACCGGCATCCCGCTTAAGACGGACATGCCGATTGACGGCCCGATACCACTGACCCTCTCAATTAATAATAAAAACAAATCTCGCTCAGCGTCCGTGGCAAAACCATACAAGGTGTGCGCCGTCTCCCGAATATGCAGATGCGTGCGCAACTCCACTTCCATACCTTCAACCGGATTAATCGCATCATAAGTACTCAAAGAGACACTCACGAGATACCCCACCCCGTTGACATCAATGACGAGCCTGCCGGGCAGAGCCTCTAACACTTTTCCGCGAAGTCGAGCAATCATGACTACTGCAATACCTAGCTGGTTGCACGAATCGGGCTTGAGCCAAAGAACGCACGCATGGATGCACAATCATCTCCCACACAGTTAACACAGCAGGGGCGGATTTCACTCTTACATTCGTTGCCCAAATGCTCAGCAACCAAGCGGACACAGAGGTCAATAAACCGTTCTTCCATGTTGAAGCAGTCAACCCGGGCGAAGTGATCCACCACCTTTTCCGCCTCTTCGCGAAACTCGATATCAATTTCATCGAGGGTTTCAATGTGGTCGGTGGTGAATGCGATGGGCACGATCAGAATAGCTTTCTGCTTGGTTTCGTGAATGACTTCGGGAGTACTGGGAGATAGCCATTTGGTCTTCTTTGGCCCAACCTTACTCTGCCAAGACAAGGCGTGAGCATGACTGGTCATTCCCCTTTTCTTGAGAGCGTCTTCAACCCGGCTGACGGTACCTTCGATTTCCTGATTATATTTATCACCTTTTTCGAGGCAGTATGCTTCCGGAAGGCTATGTGCAGAGTAGATGATACGAATATCCTGATCTTCCAAGGCGTGTTCTTTTTTGAACTCCTCAAACTTGCGTTCGATCAATTCCGCCCACAGATCCGTGTAGTCATCGCGGTCCCACCACCGGTCAATGACGGAGAGATTGGGGCTGTATTCTTTACCATTGAGCCACCTGTAAGCATCACAAAGGCTCGACCCACTGGTTGAACAACTGTGCTGTGGGTAGTGCGAAAATAAAATAACCCGCTCTACATGCTTGAACTTTTCGAGCATGTCACCCGTGCGTGGGACAGCATAGCGAAAACCGGGCACACAAGCGTGGGGTGCGGATTCCGGATATTGTTCATCGAGCTTCCTGGCAATGGCATCCCCCTGACCTTCCATGAGTTTTCGAGTCGGTGAATATTGTCCCAGTTCCTCGTATCTTTGCTGGATAAAAGGGGTGCGTCTCCAGGCAATGAAATTACCAAGTATTTTTTGAGCAGGAAGTTTGAGCAATTCACGATCTTGAAAAAGCTCCTTCATATAGGGGTGCACTTCTTCGGGAGATTCCGGCCCCCCCATATTGAGCAAGAGTATTGCGGTTTTTACCTGTTGTTCTTCCATAAATTTTTCAGTCTTCTTGTGAACCTTGTTTTTTCATTAGCCTAATTTCAGGCACTAAGCAAAGGGAACCTGCTCAAAACTAGAATTATATAGTCCAGAAGCGTTGGGGCAATAGATCAAAAAGCCAACAAAACCCTCCATCGAACCGAACAGCGAGGTCAACCGATCATACGGCCATCCAAATCCGCTTAAGCTTCCCGCGTGTTAAGGAATTCTTCCACGGCTTTATTGAGTGCGAGTTTGTGGCAGTTGATGCGCTTGTTAAGCTCCAATGAGCTGGGCGTCTCAAAAGTATAGGAAACTTGCGTACCCATATTCGCCATGTAGATAGCTTCCGGCCAATCCTCAGGAAAGTCAGCCTCCGGCTTGTGAAAAATCCATCCAGGTTCACGCACGGCATGATCATCAATCAGTGAGCTAGGCTCAGGCCCAATCTCATTCGCCGCGGCCTTAAGAATAGCGTCTGCCACACTAGAAAATTCACACTTCTGAATTTCATACAGGTAAAAACCCGTGCTCTCCCAGTCCTCATGCAGTGACAAAAACACATCCGGTACGGGCTGTTTTTCGAGCCAACGCACATGACCTGCAACCTCGGCACTGGAACGGCGCAGGTAATCTCTGTTTAGGTCTACTCCCTGTTTATTTTCCCGGGTTCCCATGGCTACCCCCGTAGGATTCATCAGCGGGCATAACATCCACTCAACTTCAGATGCAAACAAACCCTCTTTGAGAAGCTCACAGAGAGCCAGGGGACCAGCCGGCTCATCACCATGCATCCCCGAGGACACATACACCCTGGGAGCACCCTCTGCCTGCCTCACGAATGCTGGGATTTCATGCCCATCAACCTCCGCGAGCACCTGACGAGAAAATCCAAATTGCTCTGCAAGGACGGAAAACTCGCTTAGATAGTCAGCTACATCGATTTGCACAGCGCAACCATAATACACACAGTTGAAACTTGAAACTTGAAACTGCAGCTATGACATTCCGACCCATAAACAATCTCGTCGTCGGAGGCGCAGGCTATATTGGCAGCCACTTCGTCAGACAACTCCAGGTCGCCGGTCAGACACCCTTTGTTCTCGATAACCTCGTCTACGGCCACCGTGCCGCTGTGGCTGACGACATTGCTTTTTTGATGAAGATCTGGGCAATCGCAGCGCGGTTAGAAAAGTTACTGCTAGGAATTTGCTTTTTGAGTGAGGTGATCGGAGAAGCCTATCATGGCTCGATAAGGGGGTTGTCCACTTGCTGCCTGACACGAAAGAGATTCACGGCTTCTGCGCGCCCGCGGAGCTCGGTTGAGCCAATCGCATCGATTTCCAGGTTTCCCGGGGTCGATGCCAGGCGTGCCTGCAGGTTGGCCGAGATGAGCAGGTTTTCCCGGTGCGTGTTGCACAGACCCTGGATTCGGGCCGCAGTATTGAGAACATCTCCCAGATAGGAGATCTCGCGCTTGATTTCTCCCACCTCCAGCACGATAGCAGTACCGATATTCACCCCGGCTTTGAAGCTGGGCATGGTTCCGTAGCGCGACGTGTAGTAGTCGCGTCTTTGCTCGAGCCGGCGCCTGAAAGCGAAATAGGCCCGCAGGCAGTTTGCCTCCTCGATTCCTTCGGTGACGTCCCAGAGCAGGATCGATTCGTCGCCCACATACTGGTAGAACTGCGCCTTGAAATCGGTTACCACCGACATGTCGATGAAGCAGTCCTGGATAAGGCGGCCGAACTCCAGGTGGCCGAGACGCTCGGCGTGGCTGGTGGAATCTTTGAGGTCGAGGAACATCACGATGAGCTCGACCTCGCGCGGGTGGTAGAAGGTTCCCACCACGAGTTTGCGCAGGTTTCCTGGCCCGAACTTGCGATCGATCTCCTTGAAAATCACAAACGCGAAGCTCACCAGCGAGTAATAGATCAGCAGGACCAGAAAATTAATACTCAGCAGCCTTGAGGTGAAGGCGGCGACCGTGAACTCCTTGTCCTCGATGACGATGGTCATCAGGCTCAGGGCCACAAGTGCCAGGGTGACGCAAATGACATTGCTCAAGGCATACAGAGCGATAAGCATGCCGTAGGGGCGGCGTCGAATCGCCGGGGTGTCGAGCCCGCGACTGACGAAGAAAAAAATCGTTCCGATGCCGCAGCCGATGACGATCGCTTTGGCAAACAGGGCAACGTGATTGAGGGAGTCATGGTCCAGGCTGTCGAAAGCGGCTACCGAGGAAAGTCCCACGAACCTGAACAATACCCAGAAGCAGGCCGCGGTGACGAAATACGCGATGCAAAGCAGGTAGCTGCGGTAGGAAAATTTCATCGCTTCGATCGCATCTGTTGTGCAGCGCGGGTCGCTGCTGAGTTGTGTGCATGGAGTCTGCTGCGCCACTTCGAACAGGTGAC